>NZ_QAIQ01000681.1 GCF_003061105.1 Arthrobacter sp. HMWF013 | reverse complement strand
CGCCTGTACCGGTCACTTTACGACATCACTGGGGGTGCCATGACTCCATTGATCGGCAGCAGCCTGGAGCAGCTGGGGTACGACGCAACCTACTCCCTGGCCCCGACGGGCGCTGCGGTGCCGGCGCCGCGCTGGGACGATGCCCTGGACTGGGACGGCACCGTGCTCACCACCACGGCGCCGCTTGTCCTTGACATCGGCGCGGCAGGAAAGGGCCAGCTGGTGGACCTCCTGTCGGCCGAGCTGCGTTCCAGCGGCGTGAATTCCTTCATCATTGATGCCAGCGGCGACATCCTGCACAGCGGCCCGGACCCCCTGCAGGTGGCGCTGGAACATCCCTACGATCCGGCCAAGGCAATCGGGACCGTTTCATTGGCCGGCGGAGCATTGTGCGCGTCAGCCTCAAACCGCCGGGCGTGGGGCGACGGCCTGCACCACGTGCTCGACGGCACCACCGGACGCCCCGTCAGCACCGCCGTCGCGACGTGGACGATGGCCTCGAGCACCATGGTTGCTGACGCGCTGGCTACAGCGCTGTTCTTTACCCCGGGCGCCGAGCTGGAACGGACCTTCGACTTCTCCTGGCTGACCGTATTTTCTGATGGAAGCGCCGCCTATTCATCCGGCTTTGAAGGGACACTGTTCACATGAGCCCTGTTGATGCCCCCAAAGCAGGCGCCTCCGTTTCACCCGCGGGCCGGCTGGATACCCTGCTGGGCCGCTACACCATGTACCGGCTCATCCTGCTGGTGCTGGCGGCCCTCGCCGCCTACAGTCTCCTGCTCAATGCCCTCGGCTGGCTGACGTTCGGTATCCCCCAGATGCTGGTGCACCTGGTGCTGTGCCTGGGCTTGACCTACCTGTCCAACCGCGGGCTCGCGGCGCTGTTTCATGTGCGTCCCCATTCTGAGTCTTCGCTGATTACGGGCCTTCTCCTGTATTTCCTGTTCTGGCCCACCTTTGCGCCGATGGATATGATGGGCGTGGCCCTGGCCTGCGTGCTGGCTTCCGCCTCCAAGTACGCCCTGGCCTGGCGCGGCCGGCACATCTTCAACCCCGCGGCCGCCGGTGCGTTTGTGACCGGCCTGACGGGGCTGAACATCGCCACATGGTGGGCGGCAACGCCGGCCATGTTGTGGCTGCTGGTACCTGGCATCCTGCTGGTGCTGTACCGGACGCGGAAGTTCCTCATGGCGGCAGTGTTCCTGGTGGTTGCCTTGGCCATCATTACGGCGGAACTGCTGCAGGCCGGTCTTTCCTTCGGTGGTGCACTTTGGCAGGCCCTGGCGCAGCGGCCTTTGCTCTTCTTTGTCGGATTTATGCTGACCGAGCCGCTGACGCTGCCGCCCCGCCGCTGGCAGCAGCTCGCGCTGGCCGCCATTGTGGGCGTGGTCTTTGCTGTCCCATACAACTTCGGCTTTATCGCCAATTCGCCTGAGCTGGCGCTGCTCCTGGGAAATCTGCTGGCATTCCTGGTGGGACAGCGCGGAGCACTGCGGCTTCGGTTTGCCGGGTCACGGGCTTTGACGCCCAGCACCACGGAGTTCGTCTTCGAGCCGTCCCGGCCGGTCCGGTTCCTCCCGGGGCAGTACATGGAACTGGACCTGCCGCATGCCAAGTCGGATGGTAAAGGCCGACGCCGGGTGTTCAGCCTGACTAGTTCCCCGGACTCGGGCACTGTGAAATTTGGCATCCGGACGGCGGAGCCTGTTTCCGCTGCCAAGAGGGTTCTGCTGGATCTGAAGCCGGGTGATGAAGTGGCGGCTACGTCGGTGGGAGGCGACTTCGTCCTGCCGCGGGACCCCAAGGAACCTGTCCTCCTCATCGCGGCCGGCATCGGAGTTACCCCGTTCCTTGCCCACCTCGCTGCGGGTGCTGCCAGGGAACGGGACGTGGTGCTCCTGCTCCTGGCCCGTAATGCCAAAGAAATCGCCTACGTGAGCGAACTGAAGTCCTCAGGCGCGCGCATTCTGGCCCGGATGGCAGACGGCTCGGCTCCCCCGTCATTCATCACCGATGCCGGCGCTGCGGCTGGTCCGCTGGACGGGGCGTCGCTCCGGGCTCTGGTACCTGACATCGCCGACCGCGCGGTGTACGTCTCCGGATCGCCTGCAAGTGTCGCTTCGCTGCGGCGCGCCGCCAAAAATGCCGGTGCGCGGCGTGTGCATGTGGACTCGTTTGCGGGCTACTGAGTGGGCGTTTTCCATTGCGGGCCACCTTCCTGCTAAGCTCTAGGACGTCCCGCTGGAAACGGCAGGATCCCTGGATTGCCCTCGTAGCTCAGGGGATAGAGCGTCTGCCTCCGGAGCAGAAGGTCGTAGGTTCGAATCCTATCGAGGGCACAAAAGAATCCCCCACTGCATGTTCACGCGGTGGGGGTTTCGTTTTGCCTTTTTCCTTGGGGGGAAGGCTGTTCTAAGGGACTGGAATCGCTCCTGGACAGCCCTGGCCCTGGGGATTCTGGTTGCAGTCGTCCGCATAATTGCGCGTGATGGAGCGCCACACGCTGATGGTCTGCGGCGGGGCGCTGAACTGCCCCTGGCCCGGGATGGGCAAAGGCGGCCCGCTGTTGACGGAATAGGTTCCTTGGAAAGACGTTGTCAGCACCACTCGGAAGTCTCCCGTGGTCGTGTACACGTGACTCGTCCTGGTCTTCTCGCCCCAACGGTCCTGCGGCAGGGGCCCTCCCATGGACGCTTGAGGCCCTAGCACCGTTCCGTCGCCGTAGTTCCAGGTGTATTGCACCGGCGTGGCCACTACGTGCACTTTCTGGCCGAACATTGTGACGTCGAACTGCTGCTCGGCGGCGTCCGCGTAGAAGTTGGTCTCAGCGCCGCGAAGCGTGTGCGGGCTCGGTTGGGCTACGACCATCCCTGCATTAACCGGCAGGCTTTCGAACTGCCGCTGGACGTCCGCGGCGATCCGGGGCAGCAGGTCTTCGGGCTTGGCATCGTAAAGACATGTCGGACCGGAATGGATAACCCATACGGCGCCCGGGACGCCTCTCGGCTTAGATAGCCAAATTACCGGGATACCTTCCTCATTGCCGGCCGGACCGCTAGTGCACTCAATTTGATCTCCCAGGCAGGCTGAATCGAAATCGCCGCCGCCAAGGTGGCATTGAAGTTCGTACTTGTAGTCGTTGGGGTCTGTTGGAACATGGCCGGGCTCGCTTATTACATAAGCGCCAGTGCCAGAGTCCCATGTGTAGGCGCCGATCTGTGCCGCACCGGGGGCCCATTGACCGCCAAATTCAGGGTCATCCTCCCCTGTTTCTCCGTAGGCCGTAACGGCACTGAGGAGCATGGCGACTGTGACAACTAACAAAGTCAGTCGGAACCCGCGCGGCCGGGCGGTTAACATCCCTAGCCAACAATGCTTCCGACGTCGTGGAGCTTCCACGAGTCATCACTAAACGACAAAATCAGTAGATTTCCCGTGTTGGCAACATTGGGCTCTGCACGGGCAAGCGTTCCGTCCGCCCGAAAGTAAGACAAGGGCTCTTGAACGGCTTGAACCGCAACCTGGTATTTGTCCTCGGCGTCCTTCTTGAAGGTGGTATCTACCGCTGGTGTTGTAATAGTCCCGCCCGCGAGCCACCGCCCCTGGGAATGCCAGTCCTGGATGGCCTGCATAGGTTTCTGGCAGGACTGGCAAGTACTCGGCGTAATGCTCTGTAATAGCACCAAATCGCCCGTTTCATAGGAATAGCTCAGAACTCTAAACCAGTAGCTGGCAAATGCTTGAGCACCTTCCTTCGTCTCTGTCTTCGCCACTTCCGGCATCACAGGCACGGGAACATTTTGGGCGCGGCCTGTCGCGTCTGCGGGTTTGTAGGCTGCGGTTGGCGTCGGCGTGGGGCTCGGCGATATGGACTCGGCAGCGGAGGGTGTTCCCGTGGCAGCTGGGTTAGTTTCAGCATCGGAATTGCAGCCCGAAAGCGCGACGGATGCTGCGACTACAAGGGCAACACTGCCCGCTCGGATGCGCCAGGACGAAGTGAGTTTGTGCGATGTCATGGGCAGCTAATCCCCCGATTGTTTTTCAAGACGCCTGGCTCCGGACAATGACTCAAGGGTAGCCCAAGCGAGATTTGGGTGATCAAAGTTATCCACAGCTACCCGCCCCCGGTTCTACCACCCTGGAATTGATATAGAAAGTCACATGCCGACCGGGCACCTAACCCGCGGAAAGTTTTGGGCGGCGAAAAGTAAAGGACGTAAAGCGGACTACGGCGAAGTCCGACTGCTTGTCTCCAGCCAGAACCAATCGACCATGTCTGACCCCGCGTTGTGGACAGTGTCCTCAAGCAGGCTGAGCAACGCATTCTCCGCGCTCAAATACTCCACGGCTGGCGGGCTTGGCCAGTCTGGTGGTTCCCAGTCGGGTTGTTCGCTGGCGTAGCGTCTGCCGGTGGGTGAGATCCAGCCCGGCGGTTCGGTCGTGGTGGCGGGTCCGGGTGTCCAGCCTGTGGTGTGCCTGAGCTTGTGGTGCTTGGGGCAGGGTTGGGCGAGGTTGCTGATCCCGGTGGTTCCGCCGTGCGCCCACGCGATGAGATGGTCCGCTTCATTATCCAGGGAGGCGTTGCTGCAACCAGGAAACGGGCACTTCCCATCCCGGAGCCTGAGCCATTGGCGTTGGGCTTTGGTGACCCGGTAGCTGGTCCGGCCGATCTCCAGCGGTGAACCGTCCCTCGGGTCGATCAGGACCCGGTGGAACGAGGAAGCGCCGTCCGCGATGAGCCTGCGTGCCATGGTGACCGGGATCGGACCGTACCCGTCCAGCATCGCCGGTTCATCCGTGGCACC
>NZ_QAIQ01000680.1 GCF_003061105.1 Arthrobacter sp. HMWF013 | reverse complement strand
CACACTGTCCCACATCGACTTCTGGGCCCACGATGACGCCGACAACCGCCAGCAAATCATTGGCGCCGACCGGGTCATGCGTGCCACTGACCAATACGACTCCAGGCTGTTCAGGATCCCTACCGGCAATCCTGAAAACAACACCCTGGCCCTTCTGCAGGCGCAGCAGCTGGGATACCTGCACGTGAACATGGATCTTGACACGCGCGACTGGGAGTACGCCCCTGGAGTCCCCATTCAACTGCCCGAGCTTGACGGCAGCGGCCACGTTGTCCTGACCCACGACGCCGGCGGCGACCGCACCGCGACGATCAACATGCTCAAGGAATTCATTCCCCGCGCCAAAGCGCAGGGCTACACGTTCACTACCATCCAGCCCCTGCTGCCGCCGGAATACATCCCGCAACGGAGTACTCCTGCCACTGTGGAGGACAGCGCCACCCTGGCGGCCCTGACAACATATCTGGTCACACCCAATGTGTTGCTGACCTGGTTGTTCTGGTTCGGCATCGGCTCCCTGACGGTGTTGACATTCCTGTTCGTGGTGCTCGCGCTGGTCAGCAATGCCCGCCAGAGGAAGCGCCGTTGGGCCAGGATTGAGGACAAGGACTGGCCTTTCGTCAGCGTGGTGCTGCCGGTGTTCAACGAAGAGCTGGTGGTGGCAAAAACCCTGGACGCACTCAGAGCCAGTGACTACCCCCTGATGGAGGTGGTGGCAGTCAACGACGGGTCCACTGACGGCACGCTCGCTGTACTGACCGACTACGCGAAAACGTGGCCCGGACTGCGTGTCATTGACCAGCCCAATGGTGGAAAGCCTGCCGCCAGCAACCACGGCATCGACGAGTCCTGGGGAGAGATCATCGTCACTCTCGACGGCGACACACTGTTTGAGCCGCAAACCATCAAGATGTTCGCCCGCCACTTCCTGGCTCCCCGCAATGGCAAGGAAGTGGGGGCCGTGGCCGGCCACGTCAAGGTAGGAAACCGCCGCAACCTCGTTACTGCCTGGCAGAGCCTTGAGTACCTGTCCGGAATCTGCGTCACCCGCATGGCCGAGGGTCTGATGGGCGCTATCGCCATTGCTCCGGGTGCCTGCGCCGCGTGGCGGGGCGAGGCGCTCAGGAAAGCCGGCGGCTACTCCCAGGACAC
>NZ_QAIQ01000679.1 GCF_003061105.1 Arthrobacter sp. HMWF013 | reverse complement strand
GCGTCACTATGTACTTCACGGGCGCCCGCCACTTCTTCCACTAACCAGGTAAACAACGACGGCGCCTGTCCCCGCTGAGGGGACAGGCGCCGTCGTGGTTTGCCTGCGTTTTCCTGCAACGCGGGGTCACTAAACACCCAATATCGAGGCTCGAGAGGGTCGAAAGTGACCCCGCGTTGCAGGTTACCTGGCTGTTTCGGCCTCGTCGTAAGCTGCCTCGATTTCGGAGCCCCAGTACGGGCCGTACATCACGGGGTGGGGGTTGTAGCCGTAGCTGTTGATGGAGTTCTGCAGGCCGGTGGCGGTGTTGAACCATGGGCCGCCGGAGGAACCGCCGGTCATGTCGCACGGGATGCCCTGGGTTTCGAACTGCGCGTTGTTCGTGTCGTTGGTGGCGGTCCCGGTGCAGCTCTTCAGCGATCCACCGTCGAAGGGGCGGTCGGCCGGGTAGCCGAATGCCTGGTAGGTGAGGCCTCGGGGAGCATTGAACTCGACTCCTGACTCATTGACGGCATCAGCAAGGAGCGGAGCGCCGTCGAGCGGTTTGACCACGGCGAACCCGGTATCGAAGGCCATGTTCCCCGATTCTTTCCATCCGGCGGGGAGGTAGTAGGAATCACCGGTCCACGCGCCGTAGGGGGATTCGCCATTGTTGTAACCGGGCACAAAGATAAACCGGGTGGGCAGTTCTGCACCGCCGAAGAGGCAGTGCCCGGCCGTAGCCACGGTGCTCCTATTCTTGGACTCGACGGCGTTGCCGGAGCAGACGTAGTCCGCGCCGTCCAGGGTAAAGAAGACCTTGCCGATATGGTCCATTCCGCTCGCAGGCTGGGCGATGGTGGGCTTGCCCGCGGTGCCCTTGACTTTGGTGGCCTTGGCTTTTTCTGCTGCGACTGTGCTGGACCTGTTGCCGCGTTCCAGCGACTTATCTGCCAGCAGATCGCCCGGGAGCGCGGCGCGCATACGGTCAGCGGTCCAGTAGTCCGCGGCGCCGGTGCTGTCCACCTTGGCGCTGAAAACGGCCGGTGTTGACTTGTCATCGGACGCAGCGGGGGCTGCAGCGGCGCCGCCGGTACCAACCAGTACCAGCACGGCCGCCGCGGAAAGGCTGAGGAAGCTGGCAGCCACAGACCGGTTGCGCGTCATTATTTTCCTGTCTAAAAATTGCCGGAGAGCTCCCAGTTGGCCCGCCGTTGAACCCATGTAACCTATCGAGGGCAGCCGGTTTTGTAAATAGAAGTGATGCCGCGGTGCTGGTCAAAATGGCTGGTGGAGGGTACTTTTTCCCTATCAATGAATCGTCCGATCTGGGCTCCGGACTTTATGTGAATTGGGGCCCTGCCGTGATTGCATTCTGGAAGTCCACCAAACGTTCTGCTTTGCACGGCCGGCACGTGGCCGGCGTCGATGAAGGGTCCCCGGACCCCGAAGCCTCCGCCGCTGCCTTCCAGCTGCGCGACGTCGACCCCGTCCACTCCTTTACCTCGACGCCGTTCACCTCTACAGAGGAACTGCGGCGCAGGGACTCGAAGTATGTCCAGCTGTGGCCCAGTGATATTCCCCACAAGCGCCGCTGAGTGAACCGTCGCCTCAAGCGGTAACGCAAGGCCCTCCCGGTGTGCGGGTAGGGGTCAAAGGCGCGTCCTCGGGTAAGTTAATCCATGGTGAAATAGCCGGATTCTCAAAAAATCAGCCGACCTCCAGGGAGACGCCCGCGTATGTCCAAGATTATCTATACCCACACCGACGAAGCGCCGATGCTGGCTACTTATTCGTTCTTGCCGATCATCGAGGCATTTGCTTCGACCGCAGGTGTGGAGGTGGAGACCCGTGACATTTCGCTCGCAGGCCGCATCATCTCCGTGTTCGGTGACTACCTCACCCCGGAACAGCAGATCAGTGACGCCCTTGCTGAACTCGGTGAACTGGCAAAGAAGCCCGAAGCCAACATCATCAAGCTGCCCAACATCAGCGCTTCCATCCCGCAGCTGAAGGCCGCCATCGCTGAGCTTCAGGGCCAGGGCTACAACCTGCCCGATTACCCGGACAACCCTTCTTCGGATGAAGAGACCGCTGTCCGTTCCCGCTACGACAAGATCAAGGGCTCCGCCGTGAACCCGGTCCTGCGTGAAGGCAACTCCGACCGCCGCGCGCCGCTGTCCGTCAAGAACTACGCACGCCAGAACCCGCACTCCATGGGCGCCTGGTCCGCTGACTCCAAGACCAACGTTGCCACCATGACGGCCGACGACTTCCGCTCCAACGAAAAATCCGTGGTCATCGAAGCCGACGGCACCATCGCCATCCAGCTGGTCCGCGAAGACGGTTCGGTGAAGGTCCTCAAGAAGCCGTTCCCCGTCCTCGCCGGTGAAGTCATTGACGGCACCGTGATGCGCGCTGCCGCCCTGGACGAGTTCCTCAAGGCCCAGGTTGCCCGTGCCAAGGAAGAAGGTGTGCTCTTCTCCGCACACCTGAAGGCCACCATGATGAAGGTCTCCGATCCCATCATCTTCGGCCACGTGGTGAAGGCCTACTTCGCCGAACTCTTTGAGACCTACGGCAAGCAGCTCGCCGCCGCCGGCATCAGCCCCAACAACGGCCTTGCCGCCATCCTCAGCAGCCTCGAGGACCTGCCGGAGGATGTCCGCGAAGGCGTCCAGGCGCTCATCAAGAAGGGCCTCGACGACGGCCCGGCCTTGGCCATGGTGGACTCCGACAAGGGCATCACCACCCTGAACGTCCCGTCCGACGTCATCGTTGACGCCTCCATGCCTGCCATGATCCGCAGCTCCGGCCACATGTGGGGCCCGGACGGCAAGGAAGCCGACACACTGGCAGTCCTCCCGGACAGTTCCTACGCCGGTATCTACCAGGTGGTTCTTGACGATTGCCGTGCACACGGCGCCTTCGATCCCACCACCATGGGCACCGTGCCGAACGTTGGCCTGATGGCCCAGGCGGCCGAGGAGTACGGCAGCCATGACAAGACCTTCGAAATCCAGGAAGCCGGAACGGTCCAGATCGTTGACGGCTCCGGCAACGTCCTGGTCGAACACCAGGTTTCCGAAGGCGATATCTGGCGTGCCTGCCAGACCAAGGACCTGCCCATCCGCGACTGGGTCAAGCTGGCCGTCACCCGTGCCCGCGCCTCAAAGATGCCTGCCGTTTTCTGGCTCGACGAGACCCGCGCACACGACGCCAACCTCATCGCCAAGGTCCGCGAATACCTCAATGACCACGACACCGAGGGCCTGCAGATCGAAATCATGTCCCCGGAGAAGGCAACAGCCTTCACTCTGGAGCGGATCCGCAAGGGCGAAGACACCATCTCGGTTTCGGGCAACGTGCTCCGCGATTACCTCACCGACCTTTTCCCCATCCTGGAACTTGGCACGAGCGCCAAGATGCTCTCGGTGGTTCCGCTGATGAACGGCGGCGGACTCTTCGAGACCGGCGCCGGCGGTTCCGCTCCGAAGCACGTCCAGCAGCTGCTCAACGAAAACCACCTGCGGTGGGACAGCCTGGGCGAGTTCCTCGCCCTGGCCGTGAGCTTCGAGCACCTGGCCACCACCACGAACAATGCCCGCGCCCAGGTTCTGGCCGACACTCTGGACAAGGCAACGGGTACCTTCCTGTTGGAGAACAAGTCGCCGAGCCGCCGCGCCGGCGAACTGGACAACCGGGGAAGCCACTACTTCCTGGCCCGTTTCTGGGCCGAGGAGTTGGCCAAGCAGACCGAGGACGCAGATCTCGCTGCTTCGTTCGCGGCCATCGCCAAGGAGCTGTCCTCCAACGAGGAAACCATCGTGGGTGAACTGGCAGCGGTCCAGGGCTCCCCGGTGGACATCGGAGGATACTACAACCCGGATGACGCCAAGGCCTCAGCCGTCATGCGCCCGTCCGCCACGCTGAACAGGGTCATCGCCACCCTGGGTTAATAGGCTCACCCAGCCTGACGAACACACAGATGCGGCGCCCCGGGAAACCGGGGCGCCGCATTTTTTGTTTTCGGCTGCCAAATCTCCTCGACTAAAGATGAACCCGGGTTGTGGCATCGGCCATCCTTGCCTAAAGTGCTAAGTACACTTAGCATCTCGGCATTCGCCGATGACTGCTGAGGTTGCCCATCCTGAGGAGAAGAATCCGTGCCTGAAGAAAGCAACATCCAGATCCCCGGTGTTCCCGCCAGCGAACCAGCCAGCCTCGACGAACCCACCACCCCGCGTGAGCCACTGCCGCCCAAGCCTGACCAGCAGGGCCCGGAGGCGGTCTCACCCACGGGAAGCCCCACCGGAGCTCCGGCGACGGCCCGCGCCCAGTCCGGACAGTATCTGACCACTGCGCAGGGTCTGCGCCTCGGCGATACAGACCATTCCCTGAAGGCCGGGTCCCGCGGACCGATTCTGCTGCAGGACCACCACCTCCGCGAAAAGATCACGCACTTTGACCACGAGCGCATCCCTGAGCGGGTGGTGCATGCCCGGGGCGCCGGTGCCCACGGGGTCTTCCGGTCCTATGGGACGGCAGCGAACATCACCCGCGCGGGCTTCCTGGCCAAGGGTGTGGAAACACCGGTGTTCGTCCGGTTCTCGACCGTCCTGGGGTCGCGCGGATCCGCGGACACGGTCCGGGATACCCGGGGCTTCTCCACCAAGTTCTACACCGATGAAGGCACGTATGACCTGGTGGGCAACAACATCCCCGTCTTCTTTATCCAGGACGGCATCAAGTTCCCGGACATCATCCACGCCGGAAAACCCCACCCGGACCGGGAGATCCCGCAGGCCCAGAGCGCCCACGATACGTTCTGGGACTTCGTATCCCTGCATACCGAGGCTCAGGCCCACACCATGTGGAACATGTCCGACCGTGGCATTCCGCGGTCCTTCCGCACCATGGAAGGCTTTGGCGTCCACACTTTCCGCTTCCTCAACGCCGAGGGAAAGACCACGCTGGTTAAGTTCCACTGGAAGCCCAAACAGGGAGTCCATTCGCTGGTCTGGGAAGAGGCCCAGATCATCAACGGCATGGATCCGGACTTTCACCGCCGGGACCTGGCGGATTCCATTGAAGCCGGCGCCTTCCCCGAATGGGAATTGGGCGTCCAGACGTTCCCCGACAACGAGGATCAGATGTTCGAGGGCATCGACCTGTTGGACCCCACCAAGTTCGTTCCCGAGGAACTGGCGCCGGTCCAGCCCATCGGCATCATGACCCTCAACGCGAACCCCACCAATTATTTCGCTGAAACGGAGCAGGTGGCGTTCCACCCAGGGCACCTGGTTCCCGGCATCGACGTCACCAATGACCCCCTGCTCCAGGTCCGGCTCTTTTCGTACCTGGATACTCAGATATCCAGGCTGGGTGGGCCCAACTTCGCCCAGATCCCCATCAACCGCCCGCAGGCGCCGGTGAACGATATGCTGCGCGACGGCATGCACCAACAGGCAGTCCACGGCGGTGCAGCGCCGTACCACCCCAATTCCCTGGACGGCGGCTGCCCGTTCCTTGCAGGCCAGGATGTGGGAGCTTTCATCGACGTCCCCGAAGAGCTGGCAGCGTCCATCAAGGAACGCAAGAACCCCGCGTCTTTCAGCGACCACTACAGCCAGGTGCGCCTGTTCTTCCGCAGCCTTACCCCTGCGGAGCAGGACCACATCATCCAGGCCTACACGTTTGAACTGGGCAAGTGCTTCGAGAAAGCCATTCGGGAACGGCAACTGCTGGCTTTGGCCAACGTGGATACTGACCTGTGCGCAGCGGTGGCGAAGGGCCTGGGCATGCCCGCGCCGGCCGCCACCGAGGACGTTCCGGACTCCGAACCGAGCCCCGCCTTGTCCCAGCTGGGGAAGACCTGGCCTGTGGCGGGCAGGGTGGTGGGCATCGTGGCAGATCAGGGCAGCGACTTTGCTGCGGTCAACGCAGCCCGCAAAGCCCTGGACGCCCAAGGCATCGTGCCTCTGGTCATCGCCCCGGCAGGCGGGTACCTGGGTGAGGAGGGCGACGGCGGCGTCCCCGTACAACGGACCTACCTCACCGCGAGGTCCACGGAATTTGATGCAATCATCGTTGCCGGTGCAGCCGCACCGGCTCCGGAC
>NZ_QAIQ01000678.1 GCF_003061105.1 Arthrobacter sp. HMWF013 | reverse complement strand
GCAGGCAGGACCCACGAAGACGTGGAAACGATCCAGAAGCTGCTCGTCGGCATGATCGGCCTGATTGACACTTTTTCCCCTGATCAGCGCAGCGAAGCCCTCTACAGCTTTGATGATCCCCGCCGTCTCGATTGGGACATCATTCCGAGGCCCGACAGGGCAGGCGTCCCGATGCACCGGCTCGACCGCCACCAGAAGGTCGTTCTGATGGACCTCGTCCGCCTCACGGTGTCCCACGAGGTCTTCACGAAAATCCTTGCGATCATGCAACTGGAGCATGTCCTTCGAGAGCAGGAGATCGGTTTCCTGGGAGTCGCGGCGCCGCTGTGGCGCACGTCCGACTCATATTTCCTGACGATCTTTGGCCGTCCCGGCTTCGAGGACACATGGTCTTTCCGCTTCCTGGGTCACCACGTGTGCCTCAACATCACCATTGTCAACCAGCGCTGGATCTCAACAACTCCCAGTGCCCTTGGGCAGCAGCCGGTAATTAATGCCGGCGTGCTGAACCCCTTGGCCGAGGACGAGGGCCTGGGGTTCCGGCTCCTTGAATCATTGAATGATGCCCAGCGCTCGGACGCCGTCATTCACCACGTGGCGCCGGCTGACTTCGTGTCCCGGCAGGTGCCCCGCATTGGCAGTCTCGAGTACCCGGACCACTACGACCTGGGAATGCCGCAGTACCAGATCACCACAGAGGACCGGAAAGCCCTGGCGCTGGTCCGTGCCGACCCCTCCGGCATCTGCGCCGACCGGCTCGAGGGCGGCCAGTTGATGACGCTCCACCGCCTGCTGGACACCTATCTGGCCCGGCTCCCCGAGAAGGTAGCCGGCGAATACCGTGCCCGGATCGATGCTGACGGCCCCTCCCGGATCTACTTCGCCTGGGCAGGTGGCCAGGTGCGGGGCGTGCCGCATTATTTCCGGGTGCAAACGCGCTCGATCCTCGTCGAGATGGTCAATGCCGTCGACAGCGGCAACCACATCCATTCGGTGGTGCGCGACTTCGAGCAGGACTTCGCGCACGGTTTCCTCCGTGACTATGAAGCGCACGTAGCGGAGCACGGCAACCACCTGTCGAGCCGCACCACGTCGAGCGAAGGGACCGATCTTCGCTCAAACGACTGGGCCTGGTGACGCGCGCAAATCCGTTGTGACGACGGCCCGCCGCTGCTTGACAGAAGATTTTGTGAGTAGGACAATTTAAAAGAGCCGAAAGGTTCGGATGGTTTATCCGATTATCTGCTGCTTCTGCCTCTTGAGAGGAGCGGGACCTTCTAGGCACGGCGCGACCCAGCGGTGGCACCCGCTTCGAGCGGGATTTTGACACTCTTAACACTCTCAACGATGAGGAAGAAACATGATTGAAAACGACAAAGCCGCCATTATCGAGGTCCTGAATCTCTATGCTTTTGCCCTCGACGCACGCCAATGGGACCTGTTCGACCGCGTCTTCGCGGAAGACGTCATTGCCGAGTTCGGTCCAGCCGGTGCTGCTTGGACGGGTCTTTCCAACTTCAAACGGTCTTTTGCCGAATTCCACGACCGCTTGGACAGCCACCAGCACACCATGATGGGTCAATTGGTGCACGTTGACGGCGACAAAGCCCATGCATTCAGCTACGGGAACTGGCTTCTGATCAGGGACGCGGCTGAAGGGGGTTCCACCTGGATGGGGACGGGCTGGTATGACGACGAACTCGTCCGGACTGATGTCGGTTGGCGGATCCAGCGGCGCGTCTGCAAACTGCAGTCCTGGTCCGGCAACCCCCTGGTTCCGGAACCGGACGGCGAACACAACCCTGACATGAACCTGAACGTGCTCAGCCGGTTCGCGGACGCCGGCGAAATCGGGTACCTCAAGGCAATCCAGGAAATTTAGGACGCACCCTTCCGGGGGTGCTCCTCCCAGACAATTCATGGGCCGGTCCGGTTCCTCGGTTGAGGAACCTGGCCGGCCCTTAGGCGTGGGCAGCCGACGTCAGATTCCAGCAAACGAACAGTTCCATGCTTTGTCCGCCTCACTCCATACAGGGCCACTTCCAGATTCGCTTTGGTGCGTTATGACGCCATCACCAAGTGCCAGGGGAGGCCCTGACCGTTTAGGCGCGGGGCGAGTGCCGGCATCGCATGGTCCCCAGCGGGCATTCGCACTTCAGACCGGGGACGGTGGGCGTGCTGAAGCCCCGGGCCCAGCGTACGCGCTGGTCCCGGGGCTTCAGTTAGTGCTGTTTGTTTCAGATGTGGTGCGGGCTGCGCAAGGTCAGGTTGTCGACGCCGATGGCGGCTAGCTGACCTTCTTCACTGCAGCTGGCGCAAAGCGGTCCAAGGTGGTGATACCGGCAAAATTGTGCGGCTGGATGCCTGCCATGAGTCGCCCGTAGTTTTCGGAGAGTGCTTCAAGATTCAGCGCTCCGTGCAAGGTGATGACGCGCGCGTCACGCCAGGACCGCTGGATGGGCTCGCTGTCCATGATGGCGGTCGAGCCGGAGTTTCTCTGGAGAAGCTCGATCGCCTCGGCACACCATTTGGCCGCGTAAGCTGTCTCGGCGAGGACGCGGGCGCTGAAGTCCTGCATGTACTCCGGGTCAGCCGGTGTGCCTGCCGCGGCGAGGGCGCCGAGCCGGTCGGTCTCACTGGCGTTGGCCTGGGCCATGAGTGTCGCTGACTGGATTTTGGTGTGAACCTCCGTGAGCATCAGATGTGTCAGCGGCGCCTCCAGCTGATTCTTGTAGGTGGTGCCGCGGATCGGCCGGCCGGAGGAGCGGTCGAGGAAGCGGTCCAGGGCTCCTTGCGCCAGACCGATGGACATCCCTGCCATGAGGCTGAACGCCCAGCCGAGGGTGGGGGCTTTCCACAGGGACCCTTTCAGGCCGTTGTCGTGCGTTCCCGCCGTTATCTCACGGAAGTCGATTCCCCGGTATTCCGGGACGAAGAGTTCGTCGGTCGCGAGCGTGATGGAAACGCTGCCTGTGGCGCGCATGCCTGCTACATGCCAGTCGTCAAGGAACCGGAGTTCCTCGAGCGGCACCTGGACGGCCACAAGGTATGGGCCCGCCCCGTCATCGGCAATGCATCCGAGGTTGGTGAAGGGTGCCCAGAGCGAGTCGCTGCCGAACGTCCAGGGCCCGCCGGAAATGATCCAGCCGCCGTCGACCCTTTGTGCACGTCCGCGCGAGGCGGGAAAGTGGCTTGAGCCGGCCACCCGGGGACCGACCCATTCGGGACCGTAGACTTCTTCAACGATGCGGGCGCCCGAACCGGTGGGTATCCAGTTCGTCGATGCCCCCGCCCAAACGGTCCATCCGCATGAACCGTCCCATTTGGAGATTTCCGTCACGACGTCGAGCTGTTGCCGGACGGACAGTTCGTCGCCGCCGAACTCTGCGGGGCTGCCGATGTTAAAGACACCGGTGGCGTCCAGGTCGGCGATGGTCTGGTCTGAATGGCGGCCTGCGCGTTCAGCCTCAAGCGCGCGCTCCCGCAAGGTGGGCCCGAGTGCGCGGACCGCCTCGAGGATGGTGGTCAACCTCTCGGACGTATCGTGAGTTGAAAACATCTTTGTGATCTCCTGTGTGTTTTGTTCGGGCCGGTCGGCTGGCGTTGCCGTTCGTGGTGCGCCAGGGGCGTTTCGAAAGTTCACTTGAGCGGGATGATCGGCAGCTGGACATAACCTTGGTGCCCGGGACCGGTGTAGATGGTGTTGGTCGCGCCGGCGTGGTAGCTCTCGTCGTAGGAGCGGGAGGGCAATCCTGCGGGTGAATAGGGTTGAACGTCAATCCGTAGGCGCGAGCCCTTGCGGATCATGGCACTGCTCGGATTAAGTCCGACTTCGATGGGGACGATTTCCCCTGCCTCGAGGGGCTGGTAATCCTCCTTGGCGTGCGTGTGGACTGGCCAGTATTCCGTTGACCGAGTCTCGTCAGTCCTGCGGTGCGACACCTTCAGCAGGCCGTGCCCGACGGGATGGATGTGGGTTGGATCGATGGGCGGGACCATGGCCTCATAGCGGATTTCGCGGTCCAGCTCATCGATGACGCGCAGGGACACGAAGACGTCCATGTCGCTGGCCGTTGACGCTACCGAGAGGCCTACTTTCATGTAGCCGGCCAGCGCCATGTCTTCGGTCAGCGGGTCGCTGATGAATGAGATGCCGGTGGACCAGCGTGGAGTGCCTCCTACGAAGCCTGTCGGCGCGGGGATGGGTTTGCCCGGATCGATCTCTGCCGTGTAGCTGGCCGAGTTTTCTGTAGCTGGGGCATTCTGGCTGATGCGGAGGATGTCGTTGCGTCGTGCATCGCCTGTCCAGTCTGAAGGACTGGCGTCCAGGTACCAGCGTCGGTAGCTGGTTCGTGCGATGGGCCACTCGGCTTCCTCGGCGAGGTAGTGCCCACCATTGCCAGTCCGGATCTGCAGCCGGACCGGCGCGCCGTCCATGATTCCGTTGTCCACGCCCTTGAGCCAGTGGTCGAAGAACTGCATGTGCTCGGTGGTTGTTGAGTTCTTGTAGCTGTGGGGAAACCAGGCGTCGACGAAGTCGAATTTCCTGGCCTGGGCACCGGTGGAGTGAATGAAGGTTTCGCTGCTGCCCAGCTGGTGGATGACGACGCCGGTCTGCGGGCCGGTGATCCACACGGGAGCGGTTGCCTTCTCGAGTTGGGGACTCATGAACGCCGATCCGGTAGGCCCATACGCTGACGGGTCGTTAAACGGAGTGTCCAGTATGCGTGTCCACCAATCGGTTTCCTCGCGTTCCCCAACGTAGTTGTGGCCTGCCATGGCCGCTTTCCACCAGTTCCAGAATCCTTCACCGAAGAGTCCGCCGCCGTAGAGGGCTTCGTTGTAGAGGTCGGCGTCTGTTCCCAGCGCCACCATGGCTTTGAGGTGGGGCGGCTGCAGGCTGGCTACGGCGTGTTGGGTCACCGCGAGGTAGGACATGCCCCACAGCCCGACGTTGCCGTTGGACCAGGACTGGGTTCCCGCCCATTCGATCGCATCGTAATAGTCCTGGGCGTGCTGCAGGCTGAAGGGGGCCTGTTTGCCGGGGCTGCTGCCGACGCCGCGGGCGTCCACACGGATGCACACGTAACCGTTCGGCACCCATACCGCGGAGTCCACGCTTTCGTGATTTTCATATTGGAGGCCATCCGGGTTGCCGGAGAAATACCGGTCCTCCAGCTCCTCCTTGCGCAGTGCGTCCCGTTCGCTGCCGATGACGCCGTGGTCGAAGCTCTTGCCGTAGAAGCCCTTGTTCATGATGACCGGATGCCGGCCGGAGTCTGCCGGGCGGAAGATGTCAGCGCAAACAAATGAACCGTCGCGTGTAGGAATCCTGACGTCCGTCATCTTGATGATCCCGCGGATGTTCCGGCGAAGCTCGTTGCGTGCGGCTGCGGCGTTGCGCAGCCGGCGGGGGGTGTTGCCTGTGAAGACCCCGGGTGCCGCGTTGAGCTTCTCCAACAGGCCAATGACCTGTGGAT
>NZ_QAIQ01000677.1 GCF_003061105.1 Arthrobacter sp. HMWF013 | reverse complement strand
GCCCGGGATGTCGGTCCCCGTCAGCCGTGGCCAGGCTCCCACGGTGGCTCCCGCCACAGCAAGGCCCGTAAGGCACAGCATGGAACGCCGCGTGAGTGGTGACAGTCCACTGCGGGAGCGCAGCCCATGCGACGGCGAAGGTTGCCCTGGTGTCTTTTCAGACATCATTGTCGACTCCTCCTAACAGGTGTTAGGTGTCCGCGCTCCCTGCCGGACTCTCAAGCCCAGGTCTCCGACATTACCTTGCTCCGTGGGGCAGGCACCCAACTGTCTTCCCGGATGGAGCCCGGTTTGCGGTTCTGCTGCGCCGGGGCAGCTGATGAGGCCATAATTCTTTACGTGTGGTCGAGCCAGTTCCCGCCTCCACAGGGAGGGGGCCACCACGACCCGGAACGCGGAGGAGGACCGGCTGATGCCTGAAGGAACGGCTGCAGCACCCGAAGTGGGGTATGTCCCCGTCAACGGCCTGCGGATGTATTACGAGCTGCACGGTTCCGGCGGCACACCGCTACTGCTCCTGCACGGCGGGCTGTTCGATATCGAGCAGCAATTCGGCTCCCTGATCCCGGGCTTGTCGGCGGGCCGCAGGGTCATCGCCGCGGACTTCCAGGGCCACGGCCGGACCAATGACATCGACCGGCTACTGAACACCCGCGACCTGGCATCCGACGTCACCGGGCTCCTTGAACATCTGGGAATCCGCGAAGTCGATGTCTTTGGGTTCAGCGTGGGCGGGGCAGTCGCACTGCACCTGGCGGTCACGCGTCCGGAGCTCGTGCGCAAACTCGTCGCCTCCTCCATATCCTTCCGTCCCGAGGGCGACCGGGGCGAGAATGCGGATGCGCTCGAGTCCATGACCGTGGACATGATCGCCGGCACACCAATGGAAGAACGCTACCTGAGCGTGTCACCGCACCCGGACCGCGGGCACCTGCAGGGGCTGTTGGACAAACTCGGCCGCTACGACGCCGGCTCCGTCGGGTGGAGTGATGAGGAGATCCGCGGAATCGCCGCCCCGACACTGATCACCGTGGGCGACTGCGACATGGTCAGGCTTGAGCATGCCGTGCGGTTCCTCCAGCTCCGCGGGGGAGATGTGAACGGCGACTTTGAAGGGGTGCCCGCGTCACAGCTTGCAGTGTTTCCCGGGACAACACATTTCTTCGGGCTCGCGAGGACGGCTCTGGTGCAGGAGGTGGTGACGGCCTTCCTGGACGCGCCCATGCCCGCGGCTCCTGTGATCAGTTAAACG
>NZ_QAIQ01000676.1 GCF_003061105.1 Arthrobacter sp. HMWF013 | reverse complement strand
GCCCGCAAGCCGCGGGACCGCCATTGCCACGGCAAAGTTGACCGCCGTCATGGGCAGGAATCCGAGGCCGGCCTGCAGCGGGTCGAAGCCCAGCACTACCTGCAGGAACTGTGTAGTGAAGAAGAAGAACGCGATCATCGCGCCCAGGTAGAGGAAGCGGGCAACGTAAGCACCGGTGCGACGGCGGCTCGCGAACAGGCGAAGCGGCATGATGGGCTGGGTTGCCTTGCGTTCGATCAGCACAAACACGATCAGGAGTACGACGCCGGCGCTGACAGTCATGGCGGTGACCGGCGAGTCCCAGCCCGCTTCAGCGGCATTGATGATTCCGAACACGAGAGCACCGACACCCAGGGTTGCGCTGAGCGCGCCGGACACGTCGAACCGGCCGCTGGCACGTCCGGTTTCCGGGAGGAACCGGGGAGCTAGGGCAATCATCGCCGCACCGATCGGTACGTTGACGAAGAACCCTGCCCGCCAGGAGATCCAGTGGGCCAGCGCCCCGCCGATGACCAGGCCAAGGCTGGCGCCGATCCCTGCTGTGGCGCCGTAAAGAGCGATCGCACGGGTGCGCTCGCGGCCCTCCGCGAAGCTCGCCGTGAGCAACGACAGCGAGGCCGGCGCGACGATCGCAGCCCCAATACCCTGGACGGCGCGGCCGGCGATCGCCCACCAGCCTGCCGGGGCCAGGCCGATCAGCAGCGACGCGATCGAGAACACCACCAGCCCAAAGACGAACACGCGCCGGCGGCCCAGCAGGTCTCCTGCCCGGGCCCCGAGGAGGAGCAGCCCGCCGAAAACCAGAGTGTAGGCGTCCTGGACCCACGAGAGCTCGCCCGTGCTCAGCTGCAGGTCGGCCTGCAGGCTGGGCAGGGCTGTGAAAATGACCGAGTTGTCCAGCAAGATCATGAAGTAGCTGGCAAGGATGATCGCCAGGATCGCTGCAGGGCGGACAGCAGTTGCGGGTGCAGGTTTCATGCTTTCCATGCAACCGTGATTCCTTGGGGGCCGGGAGTCACTGCTCTTCCGGGTAACGCCAGTGCCTCCCTCGTCACGGGGCAGCGGCGTAGCGTGGACACCATGACACACGCGATGACGTGCGGAAATTCCTGACTTCCCGCCGCGCAAAAATCACGCCCGAGGAGGCCGGACTGCCGGCCTACGGCGGCAACCGGCGCGTTGCCGGGCTCCGCCGCGAGGAGGTCGCGATGCTCGCCGGGATGAGCATCGACTACTACATACGCCTCGAGCGTGGAAACCTTACCGGAGCCTCCGACAGTGTCCTGGAAGCCCTCGCGCGCGCCCTGAAGCTCGACGACGCCGAAACAGCCCATCTCTTCGACCTGGCCCGTGCCGCCACGGCTTCCCCGCGGGTGCGCCGCAAGCGCAGCCCGCTGACGGTGCGGCCCAGCGTGCAGCGCGTCATCGATGCGATCACCACGGCGCCGGCCTGGGTCCGCAACGACCGGGGGGATGTCCTCGCGGCCAACGAACTGGGCCGCGCCCTCTACCTGGACATGATGGCAGAGCAGGTCACCCCGCCGAACAGCGCACGCTTCACTTTCCTGAACCCGAAAGCGCGGGACTTCTTCGCCGACTGGGAACGCGCAGCGGATGACATCGTAGCCGTCCTGCGCTCCGCCGCGGGAAAAAACCCGTACGACAAGGACCTCACAGACCTTATCGGTGAACTCTCCACCCGCAGCGAAGAGTTCCGCACCCGGTGGGCCCGTCACGACGTGAAGTACCACCGCACCGGCCGCAAACGGCTCCACCACCCGATCGTGGGCGATCTTGACCTGAGCTTCGAGGCCCTGGAGCTCCCCGCGGACCCTGGACTGCGCATCAACGTGTACACGGCAGATCCTGCGACACCTTCAGAGGACGCGCTGAAAGTCCTTGCCAGCTGGGCCGCCACCCAGCGCACCGCCGACGGAATCCCCGTCAAGGAGAAGAAATGAACGGCCGCCCTTCCATTGTCCTGATCATTGTCGTCGGTGACCTGACCCGCCCCGACACCCTCGGCCCTGCAGTCGAGGGAGTGCAGGCGTTCCGTCAGGACCTCGCAACCATCTCGGCCGGACACTCTTTTCAGGGGTAGGGTTTGCGTTAGTCGACGAAGGGGTCACCATGAGCTACAAATATCGAACCGTCCGGGTCCGGGGTACCGAGCTGGTTGGAACAATTGCCAGAAAGCACGGGAGTGCGGCTGAGATCTACGAGACATCCAAGGACCCGAGCACATCGGTGGTTCCGGTATTCTTCGAGGCAACGGGCGAGGTCCGTTTTTTCGATAGGTCAGTGCTGGAGGACGTAGTGCCGCCAGCCAGTTGACGGCGCAGGTGTACGAGCCCAGCGGGTGAAACCACGTGCCGCAGCCGGTCCATTTCCAAGCTTCAGTTGCCGGTTTTTCTTCTAACAGTCATTAGTTAGCCACTGTGAAGGGAATCACGGTCACCCCGGAGTTTGTCGATCCCAGTTTGTTGTCACGGCATGACGTTCGCAGGTGTAGCTTGTGTACGCCATTGGTCAGAGTCCTGGTGTCGATCGAGATGGGGGCGGCGCCGAACGGGTCGGGTCCGTGTGGACCTGCAGCGTCCCAGAGTACGGTTCCGGCGTTGGTCGGAACGGCGTGGAAGTCCGGGTCTATCGAGACAAATGAGTGAGTCGTCGGGAGCGAGCCATCGGGGTGGGTGGACAGGCCCACCACGGGAGTCCAGATTCCTGATACCGGACCGTCTGGAAGGGGAACTGCCCGGACCGAGGCCTCACAGTACTGCGCGTTGGTGTACCAGCCCTTGCCCCGCAGGAACGGATACCTGGAGACGTTGGACGCAGACGCTCCGTTTTGGATGTTGACCTGCCAATTTAAGTTAGCTCGCATTTCGTTGCCGCCCGGCTCCGGGACGAACCCGCGAAAGCGGACCTCCTGCGTGCCTGAATGGTTAAATGAAGAGATCGGCCGCGAGAACGTCAGCCAGCGCTCACATGTACCTGTACACACAAAGTCGCCTTTGCCCGTGCTGGACGGGCCGGGGCAACTGAAGTTCGCCGCCGTCGCCCGTAGGTAACATTTCTGAACGGTGGTTTCGGTGTCGGAGGTCTTGAACACCATCGAGACGTAGTTGGCCTTGCCCGGGTTGTCGTGGAGGACCACCCGCACATGGACCGTCAGGTTGCCCGAACTGATCGTCTCGCGCTCAGGTATGCACGCCCCCATATGAACATGGCCGTGGTTGGTGGTGGAGTTGTTGGCTTGATCAGTGTCCGGCACCCACCATGCTTGACTATCAACGAATTGCCGGGTTTCGGTGTACGTCGTGCCGTCCGCGGCAGGGGCACCGATGCAAGGCCCGGCCGCAGCCTGAGCAACGCCCGGACTCAGTGCAGACATAAAACCACAAATCAACGCAAGGCCAACTACGGGTGCTAAGAATCTTTTCATGCCCACCATCCTTTGAAATACTTATTTGCGCCTTTTAATTGTTTCTTCATTGAGGTTTCCTTCATGTCCCCATTCATTCCGGCTGCGACGAGCAAGGAATCCACCTCTGCAGTGCCGCCATTTCCAACTCGAGCCCTGTTGCTGCCGACGCAGCGTGTAAGGGCTTCAAGCCGGAGACTCGTCCTTCCGGGAATTCCTGGATCGGCTGAACGCCGTCAGTAACGGCCTGCTGCGCAGGACCGACATGCGCCACTCACCCTTGGGATCAGGGTCAAAGAGGACATTCTTGATCGGCTCCATCACACATGAACGCAGGGAAATACCCTCCGCCGCCTGTTGCGGCAAAGCAGGTCCCCCCAGACCCGGGTTCTCCTCTGCGCCGGTGATCGTGGGGAGAGAGAACTCGTCCCTAGACATCGGCTATTCCTTTTATGGCTGGAGGCGCCGGCTGAGTCCGGCACCTTGGGCCTCAGCCGCACCTTCCCCCCGGACAATGCGGAAAGCACCAGCGTCAGCTTGAACAAAGATTACAACCAGAAAGAATGGAATTCCTTGTTGTGCGCATTATTTTCTGACAGCAGTACCTTTTCTCACCGAACACTGCCGGAACGACAGAAATGTCTTGAAACGAGAGTAGGCACGTAATTTTTGCCGATCCGAACCGGCGCGCAAGCAGGCCTAGCCGGTTGAGAAGCACCAGGCATCCGCCTATGACTGCTCAAGAAATCCTTCTATCCGGGCAACGTACTGTCGGCAAAAGTGCCAAGGTTGCGAGCTCTGGGATTCCGGATGCAGGCGAAGCTTGCAGATGGAGCGGACGCCTGGAATCCGAAGGAATCTCAATGATGTTGTCAACGGATTCCTGCGGGTCGGTTAGGGGGCGGTCCTCTCTCGGTCGGTGCTCCCAGGTAGGGCTCGCGGGACTTCTTTTCGCTCATGGTTGTGTTCCTTCCAGGTGGGTGGGGCGGCTCGTGGTGACCGGCCAGCTTCCCTTCTCCCCCTTGTTGTTTTGGCTACTGGCGATGCTTGCGGAGCTGTGGCCGACGGAGGCCTGTCTACCCGCAGGGCAAGGGGCGGGAAATTCCCGGAGGAAATCAGCGACGAAGGAGCGCCGCAGGGACATTTCGTGCGCCGCAGGCCCCGACGAAGGAGGGGCTAGACGGGCCGGAGCGGACACGTACAATCCGTCAGGACAGCAGCCAAAACGGCCGTAGAAAAAAACAGGGCCAGGGATGACGGAGCCCTGCGGAGCCGGCACTGCGTGTGCGAATAGCGGACCGCCACCGGTGACCGCCCCGGCAACGGGACGGCCACCTGAAGGGTCCTGTTCCAGCCATGCCATCAGAACCTTGTCTGGATCATCTGCCGGGTGAAGATCGGGGAGAGTGGAGCGTGCGAAGGCTCCGAACTCGGCCGAGGTGGGAAAGCGGGGAGGATCCCCCGGATCCCCAGTCCGGTCGTCAGGAATTCCTCGACTCCGAAAGGCGACCACGGGATGGCAGTACGGGGACGTCGGACGGCTGTCTCCGCCGCGGCCTAGTTCACGGCCATCACAACTGAGGGTTGATTTTCGTGGGTCAACCATTGGAAACTGGACAAACTTGGGGGTTCGATATGTCAGTCGACCTCGGGAGCAACGATGCGCTACGACACATTCCTTCACAGGTGCGGGCACGGTTCGCGCTGTAGGACTTCCTGGCTTGGCGCTCTGCTGGCAGCGTTGCTGCTTGGGCTGGGTGCACTGGTGGTGCCGGTTGCAGCGTCGGCTGCTACCGGTGATGTCGGGGGTTGAGGGTGCAACTGACCGGACCACGGAAAAAAACTCATGATCAGCTCACCCTGCGACCGCCGCAAACACCTGGTGTCCGCGGCGGTCGCTGTCTTATTCCTCACCGGCTGCTCAACACCAGCCGCCCCTTACACTGGCTTTCCGGCTGCACCAACGGCAACACCGTCATCGGCAACCGGCCCCTCACCTATCTCGCCTGACGTGGTCTCGCCGGCGGTGACACCGCCACCAGCGACTAGCGCGCCACAGCCGGGCGATGTCGGCATCGAGGGCCCGTCGCATGCGGGGACGCCGTCGCCGATCGGTACGAAGCGGGCCACCAGTGCGTTGTGGTTCAACGACGGGTCCTGGTGGGGGAACCTGTGGGACACGGACACCTCGGATTTCCATATCTTCAGGTTCGATGCCGCGACGAGTTCGTGGGTCGATACGGGTGTGGCGACGGAGACGCGGCCCCGCACTCATCATGACGTGCTGTGGGATGGGAAGACGTTGAACGTGGCCAGCTATCGGTTCGTCAATGACGGCCTGCCGGCCGAACCGGGCTTCCCGACGACGATGCGGCGTTACAGCTACAACTGGAGCAAGAAGACCTACACGCTGCTCAGTTCCACGCGAATCAACAACGAGCGCGTCGAGGCGCTGACCATTGACAAGGACTCGACCGGTCGGATGTGGGCCACCTGGCAGCAGGGAAACAAGATCTACCTGAACGTCACCGGCCCGGACGGCAGGTATTGGGGGGAGCCGTTCGCGCATCCTGAGTCGGCGATCTCTGGGGGGTTGAGCAACGTCTCCGTGGACGACACGTCGGCTGTCATCGCCTTCGACGGGAACAAAATAGGCGTGATGTGGAGCCGGCAGGTCGGCGATGCCACCGACGGCAGGTATTGGAGCTACCACGTCGATGGAGCGCATGACACCGACTGGACCACTCCGGTAGCGGCGGTATTGGGGCAGAACAGCGCTGATGACCACATGAACCTGAAGCGGCTGGACTCCTCCGGTGGAAAGGTTTTCGCCGCTGTCAAGACATCGTTCACGTCCGCGTCACAGCCGCTGATCCAATTGTTGGCACTGGATAGCGCGACCGCGACGTGGTCCGCGCACACGATCGCGACCGTATCGGAGTGTCCCAATCGGATGGTCGTCATGATCGATGAGAGCACCCGAATGCTGCGTACCTTCGCCACCTACCCGAAGCCCAGTGGCACCACGAATGCTGGTGCCTGCACCAACGCGGGGGGCGCGATCTACGAGAAGTCCACGCCGCTGGAAAATATCGACTTCAGCACCGCCACGAAGACGCCTCGCGTCGTCGACGCCGACCAGTATGCCCACAACGTGACGTCGACAAAGCAGAACCTCAACAGTGCGGCGCGAGGCACGGCCAACAGCGGTCTGCTGATGCTCGCCGATGTGAACGCCGCAAACCGGTACTGGCATTATCACGACTCCAGCGGCGGTAGTGGCGGCGGCGATACGACGGCTCCGACGGTGACGCCTACGCCGGCAGCGGCGCGACGACCTAGTCCAGAAGCCTAGCTCCAGCATGCGGGCCGTTGAGAACTTAGTCCTGGCCCCGACTGGGCACCTCCTCCTGGTACCCCTCGTCGATGCTGGAAGCGCCTTGAATAGCGGCCTTGAACCGGTGATGACGTAACGTCCACCCATGCCCGCCCTTCTGCCCCAACGAACCCCGGTGAGCAGGACTACCGAGCCGAAAGCTGACGTCGGAACCCCTGGCGTGGCTGGAGGCAGAAGGGAAGACAACACGTAGACTTAGCGCCGCAATGGCTCCCCAGAGGTCGTCGCCGTATCAGAATCTCATCCATACCAATGTTCAGTGGACGGTGTTGAGCACGTCGATCAGCGATCGGCCCAAACGGTCGACCCGCCACACAACACGGTGTCGCCCTCCTCGGCGTACTCGAGAAGTCTTCTCATTCCGGGCCGCTGGATGGCGGTCTTGCTGCCCGAAGTGATGTCGGCGAAAACGTCACGCTTCTGCACCCCAGCGGCGACCAGCGAATCCAGCTGCAGCTGGGCATCCTGACTGGAAGTGCTGACGCGCGTGTAACCAAGTTGCCTCACCAGGCCATTCTGACCCGGAAAGTCCCCACTGCACCCCTGATGAGACGAATCGCGGCGAGACGCGTTTCCGAGACGAGCTGCGGCCCGTGTTCCCGCCGATGCGGCGGGCTCATACGCGTCTTGGAGGGGTGTCTTGAAAAGCTGTTGTTTATCGAGACACCCGGAGCGGTCAGGAGAAACTCCGATGCCGTGGTAGAAACCCGGACTACTGGTTCAACGCGACCTATCGATAAAGCGGACGATTGCGGGAAGCATTACGCTCACGGCGAGACCCAGCGGAAGCGCTTGGACTAAAACCCCACCTTGCGGAAATAACGAAGCAAGGAGTATGGAGAGAAGAACACCCCCAACTAAGGCTACCGTGCAGGTAACTATGAGCCTCCTAAGGGTCACTTTTTTCGTCACTGCCATCCCCTTCTTCTTCACAGATTCTCAGGAAGTTATTGCGTTGCGGATTGCGCTGCCTATTACCGCAGTAGCTCCCGTGGCCGCGCAGCCGGCCCCGATTGCACCTACAGATGTGGATTGCTGATCGTAGGCGTTGGTTGCGCCAACCGCGACTGCGCCAACCACGCATCCGCCGACAGCCAGCCCTAATGCGACGGACGCCGCCGGTGTTACAAAAGGTGCGGCGGCAACGGTTACGATCGCGCCAAACGTGGCCCCAACCAGACCTCCGATAATGCCGCCGAAAAGCATGGCGCCTTCTGTAGCAAGGCCCAGGGGGTCTGTGTTGTTGATCGGGTTGGCACCCGCATAGAGGTAGCGGTTCGCTTCTTGGCCAGAGGGGTCGGGTTGGGTGAAGCGGCCGCGGGCGGGGTGGTAGTAGCGGGCGCCGAATTTGATGCGGTTGCTGGTGGTGTCGTTGTAGCCGCCGGCGTAGGTCCAGGGGTTGGTGGATGCTTGGGTTCCGGTGGTGCCGGTGTTCTCTCCCCAGGAGTCGTAGGCGTAGGTGGCGGCTTTGGCCTGGGCGCTGTCGGTGAGCAGGATGACCGAACCGAGGGCGTCGGTGGTGTAGTAGTGGCTGGCCCCGCCGCTGTCGCGCATGCTGATCAGCGTACCGTCGGGGTCCCGGATAAACGAGGTTGTCCCGCTGCTCTTGGTCTGCTGGGTGAGACCGAGGGAGCCGTTGAGGAACGAGGCTGTCCCGGCGGTGAGGCGTTCGTCGTTGCGGGTGCCGGCGTAGGTGTAGTTCGTCGTCGTGGAGCCGTTTGTGCCTGAGGTGAATTGGTCGAACACGTTGTACGTCAGGTTTGAGGCGGAGCCGCCATCGATGAAGTTGCCGTCGCGTCGTAGGAGTACTTGCTCGCTCCCGTGGTCGGAGTGGGGCAGTTCCCGTTGGTGGGTCCGTACCAGCAGAGCTGGTCCGCGGCGTTGTAGGTGGAGTAGCTGGTGGCGGTCCCGGTTTTGGCGGCGGTGAGCCGGTTGCTGTTGGCGTCGTAGGTCCAGGATTCGGTGACCGTTCCGGTGACGGCTGAAGTCAGCCGTTTCATCGCGTCGTAGCCGTAGGTCATGACGGCGCCGGTGTCGGTGGTCATCGTTTTGCGTTGGCCTCCGTCCTTGGCCCCGTTCAGGGTGTAGGTGTAGGCGCGCTTGGCCAAAACGGTGGCGCTGGTGTTGGTCGCGGTGATGTCCGTGATCTTGCCCGCCCCGTCGTAGGTGGTCGTGTTCTTCACCCCGTTGGGGTACTTGGTGACGGTGCGGCGGTTGGCGTTGTCGTAGTCGAAGCC
>NZ_QAIQ01000675.1 GCF_003061105.1 Arthrobacter sp. HMWF013 | reverse complement strand
GCCCTGAACTCTTGGCTCTCGTCTCGGAGCTGCGGGCCGAGGGGGTGCCGGGCACACTCCTTGGCCAATCCCGGCTTTCCACCGGCTCGGAGGGCGGGTGCGCCCATTGCGGCAAGGACAGGTCCATGGGCGGCCGCCTGAACGGCGACCTGCTCTGCACTAGGTGCTGGCGTATCCACCCCGATGTTCTTGCACCCTGCATTCGTTGCGGCGGCACGTATTACCTGAGCAAGGATGGCCTCTGCCGGGGCTGCCGTAGCCGGGACAAAGTGAATGCACTGTTCAGCGCCGAACGGCTGGCGGCGAGGCCGGAACTCATCGGTATCAGGGACGCTCTGCTGGCTGCCGATGGCGCCTATCTTTACGAATTCATGAAGAAGACCACATCCCCGTGGAGCGTCCTGCACCGGCTTGTTGCCGGTAACGAGCCCATCACTCATGACGCCGTGGACGCCGCCAGCCGCCCAGGGACATCACTGCTGCGTTCCCTCCTTGTTGACACTGGAGTCCTGCCGGAACGGAACGAACGCCTCGTCGCCTTCGAAACCTGGATTGAACGGACAGCCCTCAGCATTATTGACGAGGCTGATAGGCGAACCTACCTTGGGTTCGCACGCTGGCGGCACCTTCGCCGGGCCCGCCAGCACACCACCCTCACAACCGCTCAAGCAGCCGGTCACCGACGTCAGCTCACGTACGTTCGCAACTTCATCTCTGCACTTCATGCCCAGGGGATAACCATGTCTACGGCCGGGCAGGCAGCGGTGGATGCCTGGCTCGCCGGTGGCCCACCCGAACGGGCTTGCATTAAGGCCTTTCTGCAATGGTGCAGAACAAACGGGATCAATAAGAACCTCACCGTTGCCAGCCCCCGGCCCAGCCCGCTTCCGGCGGTTCTCCTCTTGCCCGAGCACCAGCACCATGCGCTCCTCGTCCGGGTCTTGGATTCGAAAGAGAGCATTGACCCTGCACTGAGGTTGGCTGCGTCCCTTGTCCTGCTCTACGGAATCAGGAACTACGAACTGGCGGCCCTTTCCCTAGCCAACATCATCACCACGGCCGAAGGCGTGTGGATCCGGTTCGGACCCGAGCCCCTCCATCTGCCCGCCGGGCTGGCACGCTTTGCCCGTGAAGCGGTCAGTGCACGCAGCGTCACACGCGTTGGACGCACGACCGACGATCAGCAATGGCTCTTTCCCGGACTCTTTCCTAACCAGCCCATCGACCCCCGAACTCTTTCCAGCCGTCTGGCAGCCGTGGGCATCAAACCCGAAAAGACCCGGAGTACGGCAATGGGGCAACTCGCCCAACAGCTTCCGCCCCCGATCCTTGCCCGCCTCACCGGAATTAAAGCCTCAACGGCGGTCCGCTGGAGCGCAGCTGTTGCGGCAAGCTACGCCCGGAATACGCCGTGGTTGGATGCGCCGCGGGAGCCCGTGGGAACACGAGACAAGAAGACATTCCTCAACTAGGCGGGGACCGGCTGGCCGCCCGCAGCGGTGCCAAGAAGGTGTCATTTTTCAAAGCCGTCTACAGAGAATGTCCAAAGTCGTCTGCACGGCCACTAAACGTCCGGAAGGGGATCCGCAACCGGGCGCTCAAACCGTCCCGTGTGCCACCGGCTTACGGGCAGGCCGCTCTTCTCCTCATAGTCATTTCTCAAGATTTGGTCAGCTGGGCTTACTGCGCTTTCCTCTTTGCGTTAGAAATGACCATGGGAAGAAGACGTTGAGCGGGATTGACGATCTCATGGCCGAGTCCAACGAGCGCTGGACCGTAGCCATGCGGCGAGCCAAAGGCGTCCAGGACAACGGTCTCGGTGAGGCCATAAAGACTTATTACACCCGCTACTTCCCGTTTGGACTGGCCCTCTCCGTCGCCGTGGGCGCAGTAATTGGAGCCCTGACTTTTCCCGACATAGCAGACAAGGGACCTATCCTTCTGGCATTTGGAATTTCTCTTGCCGCATGCACTGCCGTGATTGGCGGACTGATCTACAACGCGAAGAAAGTTGTACCTGCAGTGCAGTCCGGAAAGATCGACGTGCTCCTCTCATTGGAGAGCGCCGAACGAAAGCGCATCCGCCGGCAGATCGCAGGAAAAGCACCACTAGACGCCGAGCGCCTTCCGGTCATCCGGGCCGCTGCGGTACAACTCCGCAAGAACGTTGCCACCCAGCTACTCGTGCAACCGATGATCCCGCTCTTCTTTATTCCGCAAGCCCTAAATTTCGCCCAACGCGGCGACAGTCTGTTCGGGTGGTTGATGACTATCGGCGCGGCAGTGATGGTCATAGGCCTTGGGTTCCTTACCCGTGATTTTCGACGTGCGGGCCATTTTTTGGCCCTAACTCGCGAGCACGCCGGCCCAAGCTGACGGGTCGCTCTGGGACCGCAACCACGTTGACCTGCCACCCGCTCTGCACTACCGGCGCGTCCCCAGTTGCCCTATGAAGGATCCTTTACCGGGCATTCAGAGCCCGTCAGACAACATTGACCTAAGT
>NZ_QAIQ01000086.1 GCF_003061105.1 Arthrobacter sp. HMWF013 | reverse complement strand
GTGCAGGACCACGTCCTCGTCCCAGTTAAAGTCCACCCGGTGGTCCCCGCCGATCCGGAGTTCGGCGTCGAGTGCTGCGGCAGCAACCTGGTCATCGGCGGTGGAGGTGTCCACCGTTTCCGGGTCCAGGCCCTGGAGTCCCAGGACCACTGCCTTGTCGGAGCCGTGGCCGCGCCCGGTGGCACCGAGGGAGCCGAACAGTTCCGCCTGGACCCGTGTGGTTGAGCTCAGCAGCCCACCGCCCTTGAGGCCGTCGGCGAACTGCTTCGCCGCCCGCATCGGGCCGACCGTGTGTGACGACGACGGCCCGATGCCAACGGAGAAAAGGTCCAGGGCGCTGAGCGCCATCAGGGCACCTCGGGGGAAGCGTACTCCCTCATCGCATCCAGGAGCCACCGGCCCAGGAAGTCGGCGAAGGAGGCCCGGGGGAAGAGCCTGTAGCTTTCCTCCCCGGTCTTCTGGAGGACTACCGGGATGTTGCCAACCTCGGTGGCCAGGGCTGTCCCCGCGGTGAAGCTGCGGGGGTGCAGGTCCAGGGCGCAGCCCTTCTCCAGGACCGCACGGGCGCGCGGTCCGGAGAGCTCGAACGTGGTGCGGTTGGCGGAGAGGTCCACCACCTGGCCCGGGGCTTCGCCCAGTGCTTCCACGAGGGAACCGATGAAGTTGCCGCCCAGGGAGTCGTGGGCCTGTTCCGGCGCCACGGCCATGAACTCGGAGGGTCCGAGCCAGAGGACGCTGATGCTGTCCGTTCCGGTCACGTCGCCGCAGCGTGCCGGCAGGCCGCCGGTCACGGCTGCGATCCGTGCGCCTTCTTCGGAGCGGGGGTCAACGCGGATCCCGGCCATGGTCTGGAAGGGGCCTTCGTTGAGTACCACCTTGCCCGGGACCGAGCCGGCCTCCAGTGCGGGGGCCAGGTGCGAGGCGGGGCTGCGGCGGATGTCCCGGAGTCCATTGATGCCAGTCAGTGCTGCTGTATTAGCCATCTTTGCGGGTCCCTTCGGGGTCAAAAAGTACGGTTTCGGCGATAACGACATCAAGCAGCTGGTCACCGGCAGCGGCCACGAGGGTCTCGCCGATGCGGTTGCGGCCGTTCTTGATCAGTGCCAGGCCAAAGGAGCGGCCCAGGGCGGCGCTGTGGTAGCTCGAGGTCACGAAGCCCTGCATGGGAACCGGACCGTAGGCGGGGGTGGTGGGGATGCCCTTTTCCACGAGCTGGGTGCCTTCCGGAAGCCGGAAGGAGCCGTCCACGGGCAGCACGCTGACCAGGTGCTTGCGGTCCTCGCGCTGGGCGTCGGCCCGGGCGTAGGAACGTTTGCCGATGAAGTCCTTGGCCTTGGAAACAATCCATTCCATGCCCGCATCCTGCGGGGTGACGGTGCCGTCGGTGTCCTGCCCGACGATCGGGTAGCCCTTTTCGGCGCGGAGCACGTGCATGGTCTCGGTGCCGTAGGGGGTGATGTTGAACTCTGCGCCCGCTGCCGCCACGGCTTCCCAGGTGTTCAGCCCGTACCAGGACGGCACGTTGATTTCGTAGGCCAGCTCACCGGAGAACGAGATCCGGCAGACCCGGGCCTGGACGCCGGAGGCGAGGGTGGTTTCGCGGAAGGTCATGAACGGGAAGTTTTCCGCTTCCAGCCCGCCGTTGGCGGCGAGCTCGGGAGCGATCTTCGCCAGCACGGCGCGGGACTTGGGTCCGACGACGGCAATGGTGGACCACTGTTCGGTCACCGAGGTGCAGTGCACGTCCAGTTCCGGCCATTCGGTCTGCAGCCATTCTTCCAGCCAGTCCAGGACCTTTGCGGCGCCGCCGGTGGTGGTGGTCATGAAGTAGCGGTCGTCGTCGAGACGGAGGGTAACGCCGTCGTCGAAGATCATGCCGTCAGCCATGCACATCACGCCGTAGCGGGCCGAACCCGGGGCGAGCTTCTTGAACGCGTTGGTGTAGATCCGGTTGAGGAACTCACCGGCGTCCTTGCCTCGGATTTCGATCTTGCCCAGGGTGGTGGCGTCCATGAAGCCCACGGAGTCGCGGACGGCGGCGCATTCGCGCAGCACGGCTGCGTCCATGTCCTCGCCGGCCTGCGGGTAGTACCAGGGGCGCTTCCACTGTCCGACGTCCTCGAACAGGGCGTCCTTGGCGACGTGCCACGGGTGGATCGAGGTGACGCGGGCGGGGTCGAACAGTTCGCCGCGCTGGCGTCCGGCGAGTGCCGCGAATGCCACCGGGGTGAACGGTGCGCGGTAGGTGGTGGTGCCGATGTCGCCGATGCCGCGGGAGGCTTCGCCGGCCGTGCGGAGTGCGGCGGCGATGACGCCGATCGCGTTGACGCCGGAGGTCTTGCCCTGATCGTTGGCAGTGCTGATGGAGGTGTAGCGCTTGATGTGCTCCACGGACCGCATTCCGGCTCCGGTGGAACGCAGCACGTCAGCCACTGACTGGTCGCGCTGGAAGTCCACGAAGTGGTGGTGCCAGTCGTCCGGCGTGCCCGCCTGGCCCGGGACCAGCCACAGCTGCCGGGTCGGTGCGGAGGCCTTCGGCTCACCGAACGTGACCGGCTTTGTGGCGGATTCGAAGCCTGCTGCGATCGCTGCCGAAGCGCCGGCGGAGATGCCCTCGGCCAGGACGTCCGCCAGTTCGAAGCTGCCGCGGCCGGAGCCGATGGTCTGCTGGTTCGGGACCACGGTGCTCGGCACAAAAGCTGCCAGCTCGTCGTCCCAGCGCAGTTTGCCCTGGCGCTGGGAGTGGAGGTGCACCAGCGGGCTCCAGCCACCGGAAACTGCCAGCAGATCGCAGGCGATCTCTTCGACGCCGGAGGTGAGTTCGCCGTCGTCGTTGATGCTGCGGACGGTGACGGCGTTCAGCCGGCCGTCTTCACCCGCACCTGTGTTGGCGACGGCGCTGCCGATCAGCACGCGGGTGCCGGCTTCGACGGCGGCCGTGGCCACTGCGGTGAGCTGGGGGCGGGCGTCGACGACGGCTGCTACCTTGACGCCGGCGGCGCGGAGGTCGGCGGCCAGGGCGTAGGCGCTGTCGTTGGTGGTGCTGATGACAACGCGCTGCCCGGCGGCCACTGCGTAGCGGTTCAGGTAGCTGCGCACGGCGGAGGCGAGGATGATGCCCGGCCGGTCGTTGTTCTCGAAGACCAGCGGGCGTTCGTGGGCGCCGGGAGCCAGGACAACCTGCTTGGCACGGACGTGCCAGATACGCTGCCGGGAGACGCCGGTGGCGGCCGGGCTGGACAGGTGGTCGGTGCGGTTCTGGACGGCGATGACGTAGTTGGCGTCGTAGGCGCCGAAGGCGGAGGTCCTGTTCAGGACGGTGGCCTCGGCTCCGGATACCAGTTCCGCTTCCACATCGGCAACCCATTCCAGCGCCGGCTTGCCTTCGATGGTCTCGGCCAGCTCAGGGGCGGTGGAGCCGGAGAGCAGCGATCCGCCGAGTTCGGGCTGGTCGTCCATGAGGATGACGCGGGCGCCGGTGCGGACTGCCTCACGGGCTGCGGCGAGGCCGGCGGGGCCGCCGCCGATGACCAGGACGTCGGTGTGGACGTACTTCTTGTCGTATTCGGCGTGGTCTTCCTCCGGGTCCAGCTTGCCCAGGCCGTTGAGCAGTTCCGCCTTCAGGCCGTCCACCAGGGTGACGGTGGTGGCGGGGAGCATGGACTCTGCGACGTCGCCGGGGAAGCGCGGGGAGATCTTGACCATCGCGTTGGATTCCTCCACGCCGGCGGACATGATGCCGCGGGCGCGGTCCTCGTAGAGCGAGTTGCCGGCGGCGATGCGGCCGTTGGCGATCAGGGCCGAGGCGAGGGTGTCGCCGGGGTGGCCCGTGAATTCCTCGCCGTCCACGGTGAATCGCCAGGAGATGGTGCGGTCGATGCGTCCGCCGGAGGCGAGGCGGGCGTTCTGGGAAGTCACTTGGTTGCTCCCTTCGGGGCGGTGGTGCTGGTGCCGGAGATGCTGGGTGCGGCGTTCCCGGTGGTGGTGCTGTCAGCGGCGGTGCTGGCAGTGCCTGATTCGGGGGCCGCCCTGACCGTCAGGTCAGGCCGGGGCGTCCCCATCGGGTAGATCGCCTGGATGTCGTAGGTGACGGTGTCGCGGAGCATGTTGAACCACTGGCGGCAGCCGGTGCTGTGCAGCCAGCGCTCGGCGAAGATGCCCTTGGGGTTGTCCCGGTAGAACAGGAAGTGTGCCCATTCCTTGTCGTTCAGCTCGTTCGGGTTCTCCGGGTAGGCCACGTGGGCCTGGCCGCCGTAATGGAACTCGGTCTCGTCGCGCGAGCCGCAGTTGGGGCATGCGATAAGCAGCATGTGCGTCTTCTTTCTCTGTGTGCAGGGTCGCCGGCGGCGGCTAGTGGGCGACGGCGGCTGCGCCGTGTTCGTCGATGAGGGCTCCGGTTTCGAAGCGTTCCAGCGCGAACGGCTTGTTCAGCTGGTGCGGTGTGCCGGTGGCGATGTTGTGGGCGAAGGTGAGGCCTGCAGCGGGGGTGGCCTTGAATCCGCCGGTGCCCCAGCCGCAGTTCACGAACATGTTCTCCACGGGGGTGTTGCCCACGATGGGTGAAGCGTCCAGGGTGGTGTCCACGATGCCGCCCCAGGTCCGGAGCACGTGCGCCCGGGCAAAGATGGGGAAGAGCTCGACGGCGGCTGCCATCTGGTGCTCGATCACGTGGAAGGACCCGCGCTGGCCGTAGCCGTTGTAGGAGTCCACGCCGGCGCCCATGACCAGTTCGCCCTTGTGGGCCTGGGAAACGTAGACGTGCACGTGGTTGGACATGACCACCGTGGGGTGGACCGGTTCGTGCAGCTCAGAGACCAGTGCCTGGAGCGGGTGGGACTGGATGGGGAGCTCGAAGCCGGCCATTTCAGCCAGGACCGAGCTGTGCCCGGCCGCAG
>NZ_QAIQ01000674.1 GCF_003061105.1 Arthrobacter sp. HMWF013 | reverse complement strand
TGGTGGCGTTCCGCCCGCCCACCATCCCGCTTATTCAGCAGTCTCCTAGGAGGCGCGGCGGGCGCGGGCGGCTCGGCGCTTGAGGGCTCGGCGTTCATCTTCGCTCATACCGCCCCAGACGCCGGCATCCTGGCCGGACTCCAACGCCCACTGGAGGCACGTGTCAACAACCGGGCAGCGGCGGCAAACGCTTTTGGCTTCCTCGATCTGGAGAAGTGCCGGTCCTGTATTTCCGACGGGGAAAAACAGTTCCGGGTCCTTGTCGAGACACGCCGCGCGGTTACGCCAATCCATGCTGATCAGTTGCTCCATTTCTGGGAAGAGCTCTTGTGAAATTATTCACTAGTAGCTACAAAGGAAAAGGGCCCTACGGGGCCCCCTTGTCATCTGAGTCAAGCCTGTCATGTTAACGCTGTGTAAACAAGGGGTAATACGGCTCGAAATCCCCGAAATGTTGAGCGATGCATCACATGTCTGACGCAGACCCGCACCACTGTCCGACTATGTCCGGTAGGGTGCCAATGTGTCAAGACCCCCCGTGAACCCCGCTGATCCAGCGCCTGAACCTGATCCCGGCCAAGATGGTTATCCGGCCGGCGCCGGCGCGGACAAATCCGCGCCGAAGCCCTCCGGTGAACGTCCACGCGGCATCGTGGTGATCGCGATGATCGTTGCCGCCGAGGCCACGGCACTGCTGATGGCCGCGGCCTGGTACGGCTATGAACTCCTGACCGGCGCGCCCGTGCTGTCTCTTGGGGGCGCCATCTTCACGTTAGGCCTGCTGCTTGCCTTCTCTGCCTGGCTTTATGCGGTGGCACTCTTCCTCTTCCGGGGGCGCCGGTGGACACGGGCTGCCGCGCTTGTGGCGCAGCTGTTTGTGCTGACCATCGCTTTCCCCACCCTCACAGGCGGGGTGGTAACGGCCGGGCTTGCGATGCTGGTGCCCGCAGTCACTGCGTTGGTCCTGCTTTTCGACAAACGCGTCATCAGCTACGCCTCGCGGACCAGCGACCTGCCTCCGGCTCTCTAAGCCGCGGCCTCCGTGGCCCCGCTTACCAGCTCCTGAGAATTGTCCTGTGAATCCCTGTGGCCTGTTCGGCAGGCCTTCCTGATCCGGCTTGAACCTGGCACGCTCGTCCGGTAGCCCTCGCGTCGGGCAGACCCGCTGTCTAGGTGGCGCGCCAATCATGCTTCCCGCTCGTCCTTCGCCTGCTCTTGAGGTGGCGCGCCAATCATGCTTCCCGCTCGTCAGGCGGCTTGCTCGTCAGGCCCTCTATCACCCAGCTCATCGGGCGGTTCCCAGCCAAGCTGAACGGTCATGGCACGTCCGTTCCGGATCACTATGCTCCGGCCCGGGGGTGGATTGGGTTCCGCCTCGAACCGGACTCCAAACAGATCCCCGTCCAGCAGGGTTCTTGGTGCGACCAGAATTCCCGAGCCAGAGTTGCGGGCATGGATCGCCAACGGAACCCGTTGCGAAAGGATCGGGCTGAACCCGGCCGTCAACACGACGGTGACGCCGAGTGCATTGAGTTCGACCAGGTCGCGGTTTGTTTCGGTCGGCAGAAGGTCCGCATCGTCAACCAACGCCACGCACGCCTGGTCGATTTCGCCGGCAGCTGCCTGTCGCAGGATCTTGGACCAAAAGGCCGTGGG
>NZ_QAIQ01000673.1 GCF_003061105.1 Arthrobacter sp. HMWF013 | reverse complement strand
GCGGAGCGGGCTCCGGGATAGCCCGGCAGCGAAAGGTTCGGTCAGGGGTCAGGCGGGCTCAGTAGTCCGGGCGGGGGAGGACATTGAAGTACAAGTGCGTGACGCCGTCGCCCTCTATCACCCGGGTCCGTTCGAGTTTCACCGGGGCGCTGGCCAGGTGATCGAAGAAACCGGATGCCGGATCCCAAAAGCCACGGCGCCAGGTTCACGCGGATCTCGGCGAGCAGGCCGGCGTCGAGCGCCTGCCGGATGATGTCCGGTCCGGCCAGGCCAATGTCTTTGTCCCCGGCGAGCTTCTCGGCTTCCGCCACGGCGTCCTGGAAGCCGCTGGTCACGAACGTGTAAGGGACGCCATCGCGGGGCCAGCCGTCCGGGATGGTGTGGCTCAGTACCACGATGGGGCAGTCGATGGGATGGTTGCCGTCCCAGCCGTGGGTGATGTCGAAGATGCGCCGGCCCACCAGGAGTGCGCCGGCGGACATGGTCCGGCGGAGATGCTCCGCGCTGGCTTCGGTGACGTGCCAGGTCATGTCCGGCCTGGCCGTGGGGATCTCCACCGGGCCGTTCCCGTACCAGTCGAACAATCCGCCGATGCTGTCGTCCGGCAGGGCGATGAACCCGTCCAGCGACATGGTCATTTCCGCGACGAGCCTTGCCATGGTGTTTCCTCCAGGGGTTTTGAGGGTGCCGACGCTTTGGTCAGGAAAGGCGGGTGGCCCGGAGCACGGTATCGCCGATGATCGCTTCGCGGCCGTCCGGGCCGGTGACCAGCCTGTCCCGGGTTGTATTGACCTCCAGTTGCCACTCCGGCGAGTCCAACCCGAGTTCCTGGACCAGCTGGGCGGGGGTGTAGAACATGTCCGGCGTGGTGTGGGTCTGGGTTCCCCACGGCGGCAACATGTCCGGATGGTGGCCCACAATCAACAGGGTGCCGCCGGGCTTGACTGCCGACGCCGCCGTGCGCAGCGGCTCCTGCCATCCCATGGTTCGTGAGTGCAGGAACTGCGAGGACACCAGATCGTATTTTTCTCCGGGCTGCCATTCCTCCAGGTCGCACTGCTGCCAGCGGATGCGGCTGGAAATGGCGCCGGGACCCTCCGCATGCACGCTTTCACGGTCCAGCGCCGTCTTCTCGTGTGCAGCCGCACGCTCCAGGGCGACGCCGGAAACGTCGACGGCGGTGACGGTCCAGCCCTGTTGTGCGAGCCAGATGGAGTCCGCACCTTCGCCGCACCCCACGTCGAGGGCCTTGCCGGGGTGAAGCCCGGCGGCCTCGCGGACGAGCTGCGGGTTGGGCTTTCCGCTCCAGAACTTTGGTGCGCTGCGGTAGCGTTCGTCCCACGCTTCGGCGGAGCTCTGCTCCGCGTTATCGCCAAGCCCGGTGGCGCCGTCGTCCGTTCTGTGATGGTGGTGGTCAGCACCCTGTTGCGTCATGCCTCAAGGGTGCCCCTGCCGGGCCCGCGAAGGCAACGGCTGCCCGGATTATCCGGGGGTGCGTCGGCGCCGGGACAGGTGGACTGCCCGCTGATGATAGACTGGTGGAACTTGATGTGCAGTGATGCCCACTTTTGTTCCGGTTCATCAACCGGTTCCCCTGCTGGATTCCCCGGATTCCGTGGCCAGGGAGTGGGATTTTTTCATGTGAGAGGCACATCCTGCGTCGATGAACGCGTTCTATTTGGTCCCGGCCGCCGTTTTGTACAAATGGCAGCTGGCCGGTTGATCACCTGACTTTTCTTCGGCGAACCCCTGAGCCAACCGGCGTCGGGGGCCGATATCCGCATGGATACCGCCTGAAAGACCTTTACTTACATGACTACTTTCGCTGCCCTCGGCACGCCCAAAGAACTTGCCGATTCCCTCACCGCCCAGGGAATCACCGAGCCGTTCCCCATCCAGGTCAAGACCCTCCCGGACACCCTGGCCGGACGCGACGTCCTGGGCCGCGGCCGCACCGGCTCCGGCAAGACCATCGCCTTCGCCATCCCGCTTGTAGCACGACTCGCTGAGCGGGAAGCGAAGCACTTCCGCAAGCCCGGCCGCCCCATGGGCCTGGTCCTCGCACCGACCCGCGAGCTGGCCACCCAGATCAACGCCACCATCGAGCCGATGGCCAAGGCCCTGGGCCTGAACACCACCGTGATCTACGGCGGCATCTCCCAGGCCCGCCAGGAAAAGGCACTGCGCGCCGGCGTCGACATCGTCATCGCCTGCCCGGGCCGCCTGGAGGACCTGATCCGCCAGCGCATCCTGACCCTTGAGGCCGTCGAGATCACCGTCCTGGACGAGGCCGACCACATGGCCGACCTCGGCTTCCTCCCGGTGGTCAAGAAGCTCATGGACATGACCCCCAGCCAGGGCCAGCGCCTCCTCTTCTCCGCAACCCTGGACAACGGCGTGGACAAGATCGTCCAGCGCTACCTGTCCAACCCGCTGACGCACTCCGTGGATGACCCGCAGGCCGCGGTGACCACCATGGAGCACCACGTGCTGGTGGTCAACGACCAGACCGTCAAGAAGCAGCTGATCGTTGAGCTCGCCTCGGGTGCCGGCCGCCGCGTCCTCTTCATGCGGACCAAGCACCACGCCCGCAAGCTGGCCAAGACCCTGACCGACGCCGGGATCCCCGCCGTCGATCTGCACGGCAACCTTTCGCAGAACGCCCGTGACCGGAACCTGGCCGAGTTCTCCTCCGGTGACGTCCGCGTCCTGGTGGCCACCGACGTCGCAGCCCGCGGCGTCCACGTGGACGACGTCGAACTGGTCATCCACGTTGACCCGCCCACAGAGCACAAGGCTTACCTGCACCGTTCAGGCCGTACGGCCCGCGCGGGTTCGGACGGAACCGTTGTCACGCTGACCCTCCCGGAGCAGCAGAGCGACGTCAAGAAGCTCATGAAGGCTGCCGGCGTCGAGGTCAACTTCGAGCGCGTCACCGCCAACTCCCCGCTGGTTGCAGAACTCGTGGGCGAAATGGCCGACAAGATCGATCCGCGCACCCGTGCAGCACTGCTGGCCAAAAAAGCCGCACAGCAGGGCGGCGGCACCTCCACCGGTGCCAACGCCGAGCGTAAGCGCGCCCGCCGCACCACCCAGGCCGCACCTACCGCGGGTGGCCGTGGCGGACGCGGCGGACGCGGACGGGTTTCCGCCGAGCCGCGTACTGATGGTCCCCGCGCCGAGCGCCGCGCAGTTGCCTTCGAAGGCCGCACCGAGGCCCGCGCAGCATTCGACCGCGTTGCCGAGCAGAACGAGGACCGCGCCATCGCAGCAGCCGCTGCACGCCGGAACTCCCGCGGGCGTGGCACTGCGGCCGCAACCCACCGCAACGACGTCCCCGCGGCAGGTGGCCGTGCATCGGCTGGCCGCGGTTCAGACGGACGTGCAGCGGATGGACGAACTGATTCCCGCGTAACCCGCAGCGACGCTCCCCGCGGCGGAACCGGCCGCCCGGCTTCCTCCGGCGGCCAGCGTGGCGGCCGCCCCGCAACCGGCCAGCGTGCCGCAGCAGGTGCAGGTGCAGGCGCAGGCGCAGGTGCCCGCACCGGTGGCTCACGCACCGGCGGTTCCGGCCAGCGTTCCGCTGGCGCCGGCGCAGCCAGCGGCGGCAACAAGGCTGTCTGGTCCTCCAACACCGGTGGTACCTCCGGTGGATCCTACGC
>NZ_QAIQ01000672.1 GCF_003061105.1 Arthrobacter sp. HMWF013 | reverse complement strand
GTGTAGGGCTGCACCTCACCGCCGGTGATCGCCGTGGCAACGTACCGCGCCTGGTCGCTCGCGTTGGTCCAGTGCTCAGCACGGTGGTCCGTCCCCCGCCCAGGATGCGGCCACTGGGCGACATCTCCGATTGCGTAGATATCATCCGCCCCGACCGCCCGAAGAAACGGGTCGGTCAGCACTCCGTTGTTAATGGTGAGGCCGGACCCGACGAGCCAGCTGGTCGAGGGGATTGAACCGATACCGACCACTGCGGTGGAGGCTTCGAGCCGCGTGCCGTCGTCGAGGACCACAGTCAGGGCGCCCTCCTCGCCCTGGATGTCCGTGACTCCGACACCGAACCGCGTCTGCGCTCCATTGCGAAGGTGGAGCTCCACGAGGATGCTGGCGATCTCAGGGCCGACGAGGCGTGCCATGGGCTCCGCGACCGGGTCGACGACCGTGACCGGACAACCTGCTTTGAGCGCCGCCGCGGCGATCTCCGTGCCGATGAAACCCCCGCCGACAATAACGACGTGTTCCTTCAGTGCAAGACGCGCGGAGATGGCACGCGAGTCGTCCAGGGTACGCAGCTGCAGCACGCCCGACGACGGGTTCCAGGGTGAGGGCCGGGCGGCCGCACCGGTTGCGATGATCAGTACGTCATACGCCACACTTGAGCCGTCGCTGAGGGTCACCGCTTTCGTTACGGGATTGAGGGCGACGGCGGCGGTGCCGAGCCGGACCTCGATCGCTAGCTCGTCGAGTTCGGCGGGCGTCATGAGGCGGTTGCCCTCGATCACCTCATCGGACCAATCGGATGCCAGGAGGTGCTTTGAAAGCGGCGGCCGGTCGTAGGGAAGTTCCTTCTCGCCACCGATCAGGGTGATAGGCCCGGCGTAGCCGAGGGTGCGGAGGCCCTGCGCGGCACGGGTGCCCGCAAGCGAGGCCCCGACAATAACAACGTGGCGGTCAGTTGTTCTGGCCATATCCGAGTCCTTCTCCTCTTCATCGAGATCGCGAGGCCGGGACGCCGGACACCTACGCGACGTGCGAACGACTTCGCAAAGTGACCGTTGAACGGAACGCGTAATCGCTATAACGCAACACCCTAAGTATTGAGCTTGCAGGAGAGCAGTGTCAACCCACGCCCGCGAAGCAGTCAGCGGACGATGGCAGCATGCGGTTTGCTGGTGCCGCTGATGTATCCCGTGAGCTGCTGGGCCGCTGCGCGGACCAAAGCGGCAAGCGACGAGGAGTGCGCAGCATTGAATCGGGCCTCGGGAATCGTGATGCCGGTGGCACCCACAACAGCCCCGGCAGGCCCGAAAACCGGTGCCGCGATGGCGATCGCTCCCTCAATGCGCTCCCCGTGAGTGATTGCATAACCCTCGTCGCGGATCTTTTCAAGGCGCTGGCGGAGAGTTTCGGCGTCGACCAGCGTGCGGCTGGTCGCCGCACCGAGCGGGCCGCGGGCGATTTCATCCCGCACCTCCTCCGGCAGGAATGCGAGGATCGCCAGCCCGCTCGCGCCGGCGTGCAGGGATAGCCAGGTGCCCTCGGGGAGCGTATAGCGGAGGGGATGGGGCGATTCGACAGTCAGCGTGAACATCATTTCCCGCCGCCGCTCTCCATAAACCCCAAAGAAGGAAGATTCCCCGGACTCCCCGGCGAGTTCGCGCAACGTATCGCCAGCGACCTCGTGAAGCGGAAAACGGGCCGTGGTGGTCCAGGCGATCCGGAGGAACTCAAGCCCGAGCCGGTACGAGCCCTGCGGGGAGCGGCTCACCAGGCCGATACGTTCGAGGTCCGTGACGAGCCGGTGCACCGTACTCGGACTTACTCCAAGGCGGCCGGCCAACTCACGTACGCCGTGTAACTCCTGGTTGCTATCGACCATAAGCGTCAGCAACTCGATGCCACGCGCCAGCGGGTGGCGCAGCCGTAGTTCGTCTACGGCTGCGCGCTGCGGGTCATCAGGCTGTGGGGTCATCATTCACTACTCCCGCTAGTGCCAGCCCGACCGCTTGACTTTCTGCGGCAGTACCAGCAATCTTGGGTGACATAACAGAACGGCTGTTCCGTTGTGAACAACGGTAGTTCACCATCACCACAAAAGTCGACAGGCAGCCGGCGACGAAGTTCGCCGGGGCTGTAACGAACAAAGGACCAGGTCATGAGCACGGCTCAGCACCATCAATGCAGCACAAGAGCTGCGAAGTGACGGCGGGTCAACGTGTCGCCGTCGTCAGCGGGGGCGGCGCGGGCATTGGATTAGCGATCGCGCAGCACCTTTCCGGGTCCGGATTCGCTGTGGCGATCCTGGACGTCGGCGAGGGCTCGGCCGAGAGTGCCGCCCGGGCGATCACCGAAGCGGGCGGAGTGGCCCGGGGATATCGCGCCGACGTCAGCGACCGCGGCGAGGTGGATGCCGCGATGGCCTCCGCGCGCGATGAGCTCGGTTCCATCTCCGCAGTGGTCGCGAACGCGGCGGTGGCGATCCAGCAACCATTCGTCGACATGACGTTGGACCAGTGGAACCGCACCCTCGCGATCAACCTGACCGGCACGTTCAATGTCGTTCAGTCTGCGATCCCTGATCTCGTCTCGACCGGCTGGGGGCGGATCGTGCTCATCTCCTCCTCGAGCGCACAGCGGGGGGCGCCCAACATGGCCCACTATGCCGCCTCGAAGGGCGGGCAGATGGCCCTGACGAAGGCGCTGGCGATGGAGTTCGCGAAGTCGGGGATTACCGTAAACACTGTCGCCCCGTCGTCCATCGACACGCCCAGCGTGCAAAAGAAGCGGGACGCAGGCAAAATTCCTTCGGCGGCGGACATGGCCAAGTACATCCCGGTTGGCCGCGTGGGCACGGGGGCGGACATTGCGGCCGCCGTCGGTTATCTGGTGTCGGACGGCGCCTCGTACGTGACCGGTCAGACCATCAGCGTCAACGGCGGGTCGTTCATCGGATGACGGCCAACCAGCCCCGGATCCCGCCGCGGCCCGTCGACGAGTGGGACGACGAGGTGGACCAGGCGTTGTCGATACTCTCTGTGCAGGGCCATGGCTCGCCAACCGGCCCCCCGCAGCGGCCCGCCTCGCACATCATCGGCATCTATGCCTGGCATCCGGATCTCATCCGGGGATGGATGCCCTTTTCAAACCACCTGCGCGGGTCCTCACTCAGCGATCGCGTCCGCGAGATCGCCATCATCCGGACGGCATGGCTCAGCCATGGCGAGTACGAGTGGGCACAACATGTACGCATGAGCCTCGCCAACCACTGGCTGACAGAGGCAGAAATCCAGGCATTGGCTATCGGCCCGGAGGCGGAGGAGTGGACGCCGAAGGATGCCGCCGTGGTGCGCGCGATAGACGAAATGGTCCAGGCCAGGAACGTCTCTGAACCGGTGTGGGCCGAGTTGGCGGCGCAGTTCACGAGGCCTCAGCTCATCGACCTCGTGTTTACGGTAGGCACCTACGATATGCATGCCATGGCCTTCGCTACCCTGGGCTTGCAGCTCGAACCAGGCATGCAGGGATTCCCCCCGGGCCACAACGCTGAAAGGCAGTGACTGACGATGTCGAACACAGACCCGATCGGCTCGCTGACCTGGGCGGTACGGGACTCCCTGATGCGTTATGTCACGGTGATTGCCGGCGGCTCGTTCGACATCGACGGGCCGGCGTCAATTGACGGCAGCGGAGTGTTCACGTTCCCGCTGGTCCGAGCGGAGTCTTCCGACGGCGGGTGGCGCCTGATGTTCTCCGGCTCGCTCCACTTCACGGCGCACCACGGCCTCCTCGACATCCGGATCATCGATCCCGAGATCGTCGTCCGGCCTGCGAGCGGAACCCTGTACGCGAGAACCGATGCGGACTCCCCTGCATTGACCGCCATCGTCGAGCTGGGAGCCGCCGCGCCCACCGAGGACGGTGCTGACCTGGCCTGGGATGCGGTGCCTTCGCAGCTGCTCGACTCCGCCGTCGAAATGTTCGGCTCGGTGTACCCGGCCGGCACCCCCATGGCACCGCTCGGCATCCGGATCACGATAGATTCGTAGTCATGTCCCGAAATGCGCCTGAGCCGCGGCCGATCCAAAGCGACCGTCGACCACCCACTGAGCGCAACAATGTGCGCGGAGAGGCGACGCGCCAGGTCATCATCGCGGCTGCCGAACGCCTGTTCGCCGAACGCGGCATCACAGCGGTGCCGCTCCGCGACATCGGCATCGCAGCCGGCCAGCGCAACCACGCGGCGGTGCAGTACCACTTTGGCGACCGCGACGAGCTGGTAAAGGCCATCATGGAGTCGCGCGGCGCCGAAAGCGAGGCACATCGGGTGCAGGTGGTCACCAGCCTGATGATGGGCAACCGGACGCCCACCACTTCGGACGTCGTCGACGCCTTCGTGCGCCCTCTGGCCATCCATATCAAGCCCAACAACCACTACCTGGCGTTCCTCTCGCTGCTGATCACAGGACAGGGCGGCTATGAGGGCCTGAACAACCGCGACATCCACGCGGGAGCGTCGGTTCTCACACTGGGAACGCTGCTCGGCCGCCTCGTCACGGAACTGCCGCCTGCAGTGCTGGAGGAACGCTGGTCGCTCGCCCGGACCAGCGCGGTGCATGCACTTGCCCGGTACCAGTCTGCGCAGCAGAAACGTGAGCACCTGCCCGCCAAGATCGACGTCCTGATAGACGATCTGGTCGCTTTCCTGTCAGCGGGGCTTGTCGCCCCGCTGGCAGGCTCCGACCCGCGCGCCCGCTGAGTAGGCCCTCAGGCGTCCAGGATCCCCGGCACTCAGAGTCAGCGGCGCTCAGGCGCCGAGGTGTCCCATGAACTTCGAGGCCCAGTCGTGGAGGCTCACGGGTATGTAGAACTCCTTGTCATCATTGATCTCATCCCAGTGCTCAACGATGTCTTCGACGGGAGCGACGCCGCCGCCTTCGTGGACCCATCCCGGGGTAATACCGAGGAACCACCGCGCGAACCGGCCCCCTCCTGCCACGAGTATTTCGCCGTTCACCTGGCACAACTCGTGCGCAAGGTAGGCCACCATGGGCGCCACGTGAGCGGTGTCCATGGCCTGCATGCGCGCCTTGTCGACAGCTGTCGCGGTGACGATGTTGGGCTTCCTGGCCGATTCACTGGGCCGGGTGACCGCGTTCGGTGCGATGCAGTTGACCAGGATGCCCTTCGGCGCTGCCGCCACCGCGAGGCTGCGGGTGAAGCCAATAAGGGCCCCTTTCGCCGTCGCGTAGGCCAGGTTGTCGGCCAGGCCGAGCATGCCCGTGGATGTGGTGGTGATGATGCGCCCGTAGCCCTGCTCCTCCATGTAAGGCCAGGCCGCACGGGTGGTGTGCCACGTACCTCGGAGGTGCACGTCCAGCGTGCGCTCCAGGTTGTCCGCATCTGCTTCAGGGAATGTTGCCCACCGTGAAATACCTGCGTTGTTGACCACGATGTCGATGCGGCCGAACTCCTTCACGGCGGTCTGCACGATCGAGTGGCAGCCATCTTCGCTGCCGACGTCGTTGGTGTCAGCCACCGCTTCACCACCTGCCGCGATGATCTCCTGGACGACGTCGTTGGCGGGACCGGCATCGTTCCCCTCACCCTCCTTGCTCCCGCCCAGGTCATTAACCACCACCTTCGCGCCCCGTTCAGCAAGCAGCAGCGCGTGGGCCCGGCCAAGGCCGCGGCCGGCTCCGGTCACTATGGCGACCCGTCCGTCGTACCGAAGTTCCTGGATAGCGTTCATCATTCTCCTTTGAAGTGATCCTGAGCCGATATCATCACATCCGCTCAAATTTAGCAACAGTCTGGATTGCACAAAACACCTGTCAGTACTGCCTAGTATTGTCTTTTTTCAGCACATATGCTTATATATCGCAACAGCCTAAGCGTTATCCTCATGATGGAGTGGGAGCAGAAGAATGACAGTGAAGTCAGGCAACGAAGCCGATGTAGACGTGCTGGTAATCGGCGCTGGAGTGGTCGGGATCTACGCCCTCTACCGGGCAATCGACGCGG
>NZ_QAIQ01000671.1:11064-12483 GCF_003061105.1 Arthrobacter sp. HMWF013 | reverse complement strand
ACACCCCCGCCGGGCACCCAAGGCACAGGCCACACCACACACCCCCGGCCAGCCACAGACCCTCTGGCACTTCCTGCACCGATCCTCCCACCGCTCTGGCAGCACCCGCACGAACCCGGGGAACCCTCCGGCACTCCCTGCACCGATTCACCCAACGCCCTGGCACCCGCAGAAAGTCCACGACCCCCCGCCGGCCACGCACCGCCGTCGGACCTTACCAAAAACTTTCCCCGAAGGCCGCTGATAACCAGACAGAGCGCTCCTTCAGACGGTGCAGGAAGTGAGAGAGCGTCCACCCGGACACGGCAGCAACTGCCAGAGCGTGCCCCAGGCGGTGCAGGAGGAGGGAGGGCCGGCGGCGTAGAGTTGGCGTCCATGGATAACCTTTTCAGCCACGCGGAGGCGTCGACCCCCGAAGACAACGAGGCAGGGGCAGAGCTGGATCCGGTGATCTGGACTGTGGTGGTGCCGGGGCCGGTTGCGCAGACCTTTGCTGGTTTCACGGACCACACCCATCTGTGGTGGCCGATGGAATCCAACAGCGTGTTTGGTGCGGGCTCCTACGTTGAGTTCGAGGACATCCTCATCCTGGAGACGGCTGACGATGGCAGGACGGCCGTCTGGGGCACCATCGACGACTGGCAGCCGCCGCTGTCCTTCCACGCCTCCTGGCACCCCGGCACAACGGCCCTGTGGTCCACCGAGCTGAGAGTCGCCTTCCGCGCCGTTGCCGAGGGCACAGAGGTGCGGCTGGTCCAGGATGGCTGGGAGGGTGCCGAGGATCCGTCTGCAACCCGGATGGCTGCCGCGGGCAGCTGGCCGGTGGTGCTGGACCGGTTTGTCCGCTTTATGGGCGGCCAGGCGGCCTAGCCCAGCGGCCAGGCGGCCTAGCCCGGCGGTCCTAGCTCTGCGAGGGCGGGACGGCTGTGCTGGAGCGGACAAGGAACTCCGTAGGGTATTCGTGATCGGTGGCCGCGGGAGCCGGTGCGGTGCGCCGGGTACCGGGCTTGGCGCCGTCGTCGAGCGTATCCAGCAGCATGCGGGCTGCGAGGGAGCCCTGGCCGCGGGCATCCTGGTTGATGGTGGTGAGTCCAAAGACTTCGCCGAGTTCGTGACCGTCCATGCCGATCACGGACAGATCCTGGGGCACGCGCAAACCGAAATCGCGGGCGGCGAGGATGGTACCGATGGCCATTTCGTCGGACGCGGCAAACACTGCGGTGGGACGCTCGGACGCCGTGGCCAGGAGGTTGCGGGCCCTCGCATACGCGCCCTGGATGGTGAAGTCCGCGGAGACCTCCCATTCGGGCCTGACGGGATGTCCGGCGTCCGCCATAGCCGCTTCGAAGCCGGCCTGGCGGAGACCAGGGAGCTTGAAGTCCCTGTTCAGCTCGGCGTCGCCCGTTAAGTGTGCGATGC
>NZ_QAIQ01000671.1:10248-11045 GCF_003061105.1 Arthrobacter sp. HMWF013 | reverse complement strand
CCAACGCCACCGCGATGACGGCATCGAGCCGTTTGCGCAGCAGGAAGTCAGTCAGGACGCTTTGGCGCCGTGCCGGCTGGTCGCCCACGTTGTAGAGCGTGAGGTCATAGCCTGCATCCAGCAGGGTGGCGGACACCCCTTCAACCACCGAAGAGAAGTACCAGCGGTTGATAGTAGGCACAACCAGCCCTACATTGTGGCTCCGGCCGGAGGCCAGGCTGGAGGCATGGTAGGAAGGAACGAAACCGAGCTCGTCGGCGGCTGCCTGCGCCAGCTGCCGGCTTTTCGTGGAGACGTTCGCCTTGCCGCTGAGTGCCCGCGACACTGTGGCGATGGAGAGCCCGGCGCGGTCGGCAACGTCCTTGATGCCCGCAAGTCCCACTATTCTGAGTCGCCCCCATCAATCCGCAGCCATGCGGTCTCCCCGCTTGCCAGGAAGCGGCTCGAACCGGGTTCCGCGCTGCGGAGCAGCATCCGGCCAACGGGCAGTTCGAGGGGCTCGTGGTTGAGGTTCATGACCACCAGCGTAGCGCCGTTGAGGTAGGCCAGGGACGAACCGCTGCACCAGCCTTCGACCCACGCCAGGGATCCGCTGCCCAGGCCCAGTTCGCGGCGCAGGGCCAGCATGTTCCGGTAGAGGGAGAGGTGCGACGACGGCGATGCGGCCTGCGCGTCCCGCGCCAGTTCCGTGAAGCCGGGGGGAAGGGGGAGCCAAGGGTCCTGGCCGGAGCCGAAGCCGAGGTGCCGCTCTTCGGCGCGCCACGGCAGGGGCACGCGGCAGCCGTCGCGGCCAAGGC
>NZ_QAIQ01000671.1:0-10238 GCF_003061105.1 Arthrobacter sp. HMWF013 | reverse complement strand
GGGATGTCGATGCCGTCCGGCAGGCCGAGTTCCTCTCCCTGGAAAAGGTAGGCGGCACCCGGGAGGCCGAGCATGAACATGGAGGCGGCAGCGGCGCGGCGCCTGCCGAGGCCGGTGTCCGGCTGGGGATCGGCCGGGCCGATCCCGTCACCGTCGCGGGGGCCGTGGCCGTTGTAGCCGAAGCGGGATGCATGCCGCACGACGTCGTGGTTGGAGAGCACCCAGGTACTGGGTGCGCCCACGCCGTTCAGGACTGTCAGGGAATCGGTAATGACACTCCGGAGCCGGTGAACGTCCAGGCCGGCATGCAGGTACGGGAAGTTGAAGGCCTGGTGCATTTCGTCGGGCCGGACCCAGTGGGCCAGGCGGTCCAGGTCCACGCTGGCTTCCGCACACAGGATCCTGTCAGGCCCGTACTCGTCAAGGATCCTGCGCCAGGTCCGGTAGATGTCGTGGACGGCCGGCTGGCCAAACATAGGAGCCTCATGGCCGGGGAAACCGTCCGAGCTGCCGCCGTCGGCCCTCCCGCCCCAGGCAGGCAGGCCGGGAGCCTTGACCAAAGCGTGGGCAACATCCACCCGGAAGCCTGAGACGCCGCGGTCCAGCCAGAAACGGAGCACCCGCTCAAATTCGGCGTGGACGGCAGGGTTGTCCCAGTTGAAGTCCGGCTGGGACGAATCAAAGAGGTGCAGGTACCACTGGTCCGGCTGGCCGTCAGGGGCAATGACCCGCGTCCAGGCCGGTCCGCCGAAGTGGGACTGCCAGTTGTTCGGCGGCTCATGGCCCTCGAAGCCGGTTCCGTCGCGGAAGATGAACATATCCCGTTCAGGGCTTCCTGCCGGCGCGGCAAGGGCCGCCTGGAAAGCCGAATGCTGGTCCGAGCAGTGATTGGGAACAAGGTCAACAATGACGCGCAGGCCCAGGCGGTTGGCCTCGGCCATCATCACGTCGAAGTCCTGCAGGGTCCCGAAGATCGGATCCACATCGCAGTAGTCGCTGACGTCGTAGCCTGCGTCGCGCTGCGGTGACCGGTAGAACGGGGACAGCCAGACGGCGTCGACGTCCAGGTCTGCCAAATGCGGCAGTTCCTCCGTGATTCCGGCAATGTCCCCGATGCCGTCCCCGTTGAGGTCACGGAACGACCGCGGGTACACCTGGTAGATGACGGCGGAGCGCCACCAGCCCGGAGCCTTGTCAGCGGCGTGGATAAGGGTGAGGGGACCCGTCAGGGCCGCTGTGGCGGAGATCACTGTATCTACAGACATGGGAGCCAGCTTAGACGCGCCGAGCCCGAAAACTGAAAACGCTTCCAGTGTGTTTCTTCGCACCAGGGGCGTAGTGGTGGAGGAGTGCGCCCCTGACCTGTGGAAACGGTTGCAGGAATGCAGGCCGACACATTACCCCTGAGTAACGTCATGCGGGCGCAACCTAGACTGGTACAAACACTTGCGACGACGGAACTGGAGGCTGCGTGGGCAGCATAGGTGAAGAGCTGGTGGCCGCATTTGGCGGCGGGCAGGTCAGTATGGAACCGGACGTATTGGCCAAATACGCTGTGGACCAGGCCCCCATACTGGACTTCCACTTGCCGGAAGCCGTGGTCTTTGCCCGCTCCGTCAGCGACGTCCAGGACCTGGTCAGGCTCTGTGCCGCGAACGGCGTTTCGGTCGTAGCCCGCGGGGCCGGCACCGGCGTTTCCGGCGGGGCGCACGCCAGCAGGAACTCCGTGATCCTGTCCCTGGAACGAATGAACCGCATCCTTGAGCTGAATCCGGACGATGAGACCGCCGTCGTGGAACCCGGTGTGGTCAACGCTGCCCTGAACGAAGCGGCGGCCGCCTACGGCCTGATGTATGCGCCGGATCCGGCGAGCTTCCGCACGTCAACCATCGGCGGCAACGTCGCCACCAATGCCGGCGGCCTGCGCTGCGCCAAGTACGGGGTTACGAGGGACTCGGTCCTGGCGCTGGACGTGGTGCTGGCCGACGGCTCGCTCATCCACACCGGCCACCAGACGTTCAAGGGCGTGGCCGGCTACGACCTCACCGGGCTGTTCGTCGGTTCCGAGGGGACGCTGGGGATCGTCGTGGGGGCAACAGTGAGGCTCAAGTACTTGCCCCGCGACGTGCACACCATCGCGGCGTTCTACCCGGACTTCCGGCAGGCGGCCGCAGGGGTCCTGGCCGTTGGCAGGGCACGGGTGCAGCCGGCCATCATGGAACTGCTTGACGGCGGCACGCTCGCCCAGCTGGATGCGCTTCACGGCTCCGATCTGAGCTCCCGCGGCCTTTCGCTGCTCCTGATCCAGACAGACGGGTTCGGGGCCGAGGCGGAGGCCGCCGTCGTCCGTTCAGTCCTGGCCGCCGGCGGTGCCGTGGTCAGCACGGAATCCACTGCGGAGGCCGAGCATCTCGTGGAGCTGCGCCGGAACAGCCGCGGTGTGGAGGTGGATGACGAATACCGTGTGGGCGAGGACGTGGCCGTTCCCCGTTCGCGCCTGGTGGACTACATTGCCGTTCTGGAGGGATTGGCCGCCACGCACGGCGTGAGCCTGAAGGTGGTGGCCCATGCAGGGGACGGCAACCTCCACCCCACCTTCTGGATCGACCGGGAGGGCGAGGCCGTGGATGCAGGCGCGATGGACAGGCTGAACCTTGCGCTGGACGGCTCGGTGACGGCTGCCCTGGAGATGGGCGGCACCATCACCGGCGAGCATGGGATCGGACAGTACAAGCTGCGCTGGCTCGGCCTGGAGCAGCCGGAACCAGTACGGGAACTCCAGCGCAGAATCAAGGACCTCTTCGACCCGGCCGGCATCCTCAACCCCGGGAAGGCGATTTAGCGCAGCCGGGTTAACTGCTGGACTGGGGGCTCTCAGTCGTCGACGTCCGGGTATTCTTCGATCGATTCGTCGGCGCCGTACCTGGACTCTTCGGTCTCCACTTCCAAGATCTTCAGCAGCCCGGTGTCCGGGTTCAGCATGATCGCGGCCTCGTCCCGGCGGTGGCGCAGGATGGAATCGATGTAGGACTGCACCGCCTCCGCGAGCGGGATGTGCCGCTCCTGCTTTTCGGACATGTACCAGCGGTGTTCGAGGACCTCGTGGACCGCTTCAGCAGGCTCCAGCTTGCGGGAAAGGTCCCGCGGGATCGAGCGCACAATGGGCTCGAAGACCTGGCTCACCCAGAGGTGGGCGCTGTATTCCTCGTCCATCTCCGGGTTGTTGTCCGCGCGGAAGGTGTCCATGTCATTGAGCAGCCGCCTGGCCTGGTTCTCCTGGGCGTCGAGCCCGGTGAGGCGCAGGAGCCGGCGCTGGTGGTGGCCGGCGTCCACCACTTTGGGCTGGAGCTGGATGGTGGAACCGTTCTGGGTGGTCTTGATCGCGTATTCCTCGACGTCGAAGCCGAGCTCGTTGAGCCGCCGGATCCTGGCACCAACGCGCCACCGTTCGCCAAGTTCGAAGGACTCTTTTTCGGTCAGCTCGGCCCACAGGCGGCGGTAGCTTTCCATGATGAGTTCGCTGGTAGCCACGGGGTCCACCTTTTCCTCGATGAGGCCGCCATCCAGGAGGTCCATAAGTTCGCCGGCAATGTTGACCCGGGCGATCTCGAGATCGTACTCGCGCTGGCCGGTGGAGAGGTCCGGGTAGAGCTCACCGGTCTCGGCATCCACCAGGTAGGCGGCGAACGCGCCTGCGTCGCGGCGGAACAGCGTGTTGGACAGCGAGACGTCGCCCCAGTAGAAGCCGATGAGGTGCAGCCGCACCATCAGCAGGGCCTGGGCGTCGATGAGCCTGGTCAGGGTGTCCTTGCGCAGCATCTGCGAAAACAGGGCGCGGTAGGGCATGGAGAACTTCAGATGCCGCGTGACCAGGACGGGGTTCAGTGGACGGCCGTCCAGGGTGGTCCGGCCGGTGATGACCGCCACCGGGACGACGCAGGGGACATCCAGCCGGGCCAGTTTGCGGAGCATGTGGTATTCGTGGCGGGCCACGTGCTCGGAGGTCTCCTTGATGGCAATGACAGAGCCGCCGAGGTGGGCGAAGCGCACAATATGGCGGGAAATACCGCGGGGCAGGGCTGCCAGGTTTGCCGCCGGCCAGTCCTCCAAAGCGATGTGCCAAGGCAGGTCCAGGAGTTCGGGCTCGGCTGCGGCGGCCGTGATGTTCAGCGAGCTGGAGACGGCGGCAAGTTTGGAGTCGTTGGCGCTGGCTGCCTCAAACCGCGGCAGTTTGCCCACCTGTGCATAGTCGGTGGGTTCGTCGTGCCACTGGGCGCTGTTTTCATCGGTCATAGGTCAATTCTTCCGTACATTGGGGTGGCCTGGGGCAACGGGCTCAAAGGCTGACGGGCACAAACGCCGACGGCGGCCCTCCCGGTGTGGGGAGAGCCGCCGTCGGTCAGGCGCGATCAGCGGTGGGGGTTAGTCGCCCAGGCGCAGGCCGGTCTTGGTGTCGAAGAGGTGAACGTGGCCCGACTGCGGACGGACGTAGATGGAGTCACCCTTCAACGGAGGACGGCGGCCGTCGACACGGGCCACGATGTCGTGGTCCTTGCCGTCAAGCGTGGTGTGGCCGTAGACGTAGGCGTCGGCACCGAGTTCTTCAACAACGTCAACCTCGACCTTGAGGCCCTCACCCTGCGGTGCGGTCTCGAGGTCTTCGGGGCGGGAGCCCAAAGTGACGGTGCTGCCGTGTGCTTCTTCGAGGACGTCGCGCGGCACCGGGTAGACCGTTCCGCCGAACTGGACGCCGCCGTCGACGACGGGGAGCTCGAGCAGGTTCATGGCGGGGGAGCCGATGAAGCCGGCGACGAAGACGTTCTTGGGCTTGTCGTAGAGGTTGCGCGGGGTGTCAACCTGCATCAGCAGGCCGTCCTTCAGCACAGCCACGCGGTCACCCATGGTCATGGCCTCGACCTGGTCGTGGGTCACGTAGACCGTGGTGACGCCGAGGCGGCGGGTCAGGGATGCGATCTGCGTACGGGTCTGGACACGGAGCTTGGCGTCAAGGTTGGACAGCGGCTCATCCATGAGGAAGACCTGCGGGTTACGCACAATGGCGCGGCCCATGGCAACACGCTGGCGCTGACCGCCGGAGAGTGCCTTCGGCTTGCGGTCCAGGTAAGGCTCGAGGTCAAGAAGCTTGGCGGCTTCACGGACACGCTCGGCGCGCTCTTCCTTGGAGACGCCGGCGATCTTCAGCGCGAAGCCCATGTTGTCCGCAACGGTCATGTGCGGGTACAGAGCGTAGTTCTGGAAGACCATGGCGATGTCGCGGTCTTTCGGGGGAACGTCGGTGACGTCGCGATCGCCAATGAGGATGCGGCCGGCGTTGACGTCCTCGAGGCCTGCGAGCATGCGCAGGGAGGTGGACTTACCGCAACCGGAGGGTCCAACGAGGACCAGGAATTCGCCATCGGCGATTTCAATGTTGAGCTTGTCAACAGCGGGCTTCTCTGTGCCCGGGTACAGACGCGTAGCGTTATCAAAAGTAACTGTAGCCACAGTTATCAATCCCTTCACCGGCAGGTACGTGCCGGACGATCCGTTGTGAATGGTTCATGTTTGTTCAGTTGTCCACGGCATTACAGCCGTGTACTCCCCGGCCGAAGCCGAGGAGTATCGCGTGACGCCGCACGGTTCTTGTGCGCCACATCACAACCAAGAGTATGTCAGACGAAAGACAAATCGTTGTGAATGTTACGAAGCTCACATGTGAGCTTCGCCAAGCCGGCTGTCCCTAGACGTCGCCGGGCTCCTCTTCGGCCACCACCAGGCTCCGCTCCTGGAGGAGGGCTTCCAGCAGTTCCGCCACATGAACGGGCGCCTCCACGCGGAATTCGGCCTGCGTGAAATCAAGGCCCACCTTGACGCCGACGTCGCCTGGTTCGAGGCGTGCCAGCGCGTCCTCGTCCGTGGCATCATCGCCCGCGAAGAGGACAGCGGTAGCACCTGTGATCTGGCGCAGGAAGGTCAGGCCCTCGCCTTTGGACGCGTTGACCACCGAGGTTTCCAGGACGCGTTTGCCGTTCTTCAGGAAGACGCCCTTGCGGTCCTGCAGCACGGCTCGGGCGGCTGCCACCGCATCCTCTGCCACGTCGTCCGCAGCGAGCCTGGTGTGGAGGACCACGCCTGCCGGTTTGTCCTCCAGCAGCGTTCCGGGTGCCTGCTCAACAATGTCCTCGAGGACACTGCGGACTTCGGCAAGCAGCTGGCGCTGGTCCTCGTCCAGGGTCAGCTCCGTGGATCCGGGGCCAAGCCAGGCTTCGGCGCCGTGGCTGCCGATGAGCAGGGTGTCCACCGGCGGTGAAGCCACCGCGCGCAGGCTGGCGAGGGCCCTGCCGGAGATGAGTGCCGTCGTCGTGCGCGGCAGGGCAGCAAGCCCGGCGAAGGCAACTGCTGAGCGTTGGAGGGGGCGGGCATCGCCGGCACGGTCGACTATCGGGGCGATGGTGCCGTCGAAGTCCATGGCCACCAGCAGATGGTCCGTCCGGGCGATCCGTTGAAGGGCTTCGCGCAGTTCCGGGGACAGGGTGAGCGGTCCCTTGGCGTGGCGGGCATCAGGAGTCATCGCGCACAACTTTCTCGTTCAGGGCTTTGAGGAAATCAGCTGACCAGTGGTCGACGTCGTGCTCAAGGATCTGCTTGCGCATGGACCGCATACGGCGTCCGGCGTCCCTGGGGGACATGACGACGGCCTGCATGATGGTGTCCTTGAGGCCGTCGATGTCGTGCGGATTCATGAGCAATGCCTGTTTGAGCTGGTCCGCGGCGCCGGCGAACTCGCTGAGCACCAAGGCGCCGTCGTTGTCTTTGCGGGCGGTGACGTACTCCTTCGCCACGAGGTTCATGCCGTCCCGGAGCGCCGTGACCAGCATGACGTCGGCGGCGAGGTACAGCGCCACCATCTCCTCCACGGGGTAGCTGTGGTGAAGGTAGCGGACGGCTGTGTTCTCGATGGTGTCGTAGGTGCCGTTGATGTGGCCGACGGTTCCCTCGACCTCCTCGCGCAGCAGCCGGTACTGTTCCACACGTTCGCGGCTGGGGCTTGCCACCTGGATCAGCGTGGCCTCACCCACCTTGAGCTTGCCCTCCTGGAGGAGCTCCTCGTAGGCCTTGAGCCGGTGCCGGATGCCTTTGGTGTAATCGAGCCGGTCCACGCCCAGAAGAATGGTCTTGGGGTTGCCGAGGTCCTGCCGGATCTGCCGGGCGCGCTCGATGATGTCCGGGTTGTTGGCAAGCTCGGTGATGTGGGCAACGTCGATCGAGATGGGAAAAGCCTGCGCACGCGCGATGTGCGTGACATTGCCGTCCTGGCCCTTGACGTGCACCTGCTGCTGTTTCACGCTGGCGCCCAGGAACCGGCGGGCGGAGCGCATGAAATTCCCGGCGTCGCTGGGGCGCTGGAAGCCGACCAGATCCGCGCCCATCAGCCCGTCGATGATGGCATGGCGCCAGGGGAGCTGGGCGAAGATCTCCGGCGGCGGGAAGGGAATGTGGTTGAAAAATCCGATCCGCAGATCAGGCCGCGCTTCGCGCAGCATCCGCGGCACCAGCTGCAGCTGGTAATCCTGGATCCACACTGTTGCGCCGTCGTCGGCGTGGCGTACGACGGCGTCGGCGAACCTTCGATTGACCTTGCGGTAGGCGTCCCACCAGGTCCGGTGAAACTCCGGCGGGGCGATGACGTCGTGGTAAAGCGGCCACAGCGTGGCGTTTGAGAATCCCTCGTAGTACAGCTCGACGTCGTCGGTGCTCAGCTGCACCGGGACCAGGTCCATTCCGCCGTGACTGAACGGTTCCACGGTTTCATCCGGAGCACCGTGCCAGCCCACCCAGGCGCCGTCGGTTTTGGTCATCATGGGTGCGAGGGCCGTCACCAGGCCTCCGGGGGAGCGGCGCCAGCCCGAGCCGTCGTCGCCGCTCTCGCCTGGCGTGGTGCGGTCGACGGGCAACCTGTTGGACACCACCATAAAGTCGTATTTGGTGGCATGGCCGTGGCTGTGCGCGGCCGGGCCGGTTTCAGTTCCGGCTGACGGTTTTTCCTGGACAGGTGATTGCATTGCGGCCCCCTGGGGTTGCTTGTGCCTCTAAGCAACCCTAATAGGATGGAATCTTCGGGGCTATTCGTCCGTTGGTCAATGGGGCGGAATACTTGAAGGCGCAAGCTCTCCGCTTTCTGCCCTAAAATGATGGAGTCGCCACAGAGTGGTCCCCCTATGTCGATCGACCCAAGGAACACATGAGCCCCGCAAATGAAATACGTAAGTCCAAAGCTGAGCGAACCTCGGAGGCTCGCGAAAAGGCGCGCCTGATCCGCGAGGCCCAGCTTAAAAAGGACAAGCGCAACAAGCTGCTCATCGGTTGGGGCATTGTGGTGGCCGTTGTTGCCATCCTGGCGATTGTGGCATTGGTGGTCACCACCAGCATCCGGCAGAACACCCCCATCGCGGACCAGGGCCCCGTGCCCGCCGGCGCCAACGTCAACGGCGGTGTGACCCTGCTGGCCAACACCGAGGTGAAGAAGACGGACGCCGCCACGGTGGACATGGCCAACCTTCCGGCCAAGCCGGACACATTGCCCAGCCCCGTTGTGGCTCCCGGCGCTGAAGCTGAAGCCGGGCAGCCGGTCAAGGTGATTGCCTACATCGACTTCATCTGCCCTGTCTGCCTCCGGTTCGAGAACACTTACAACGAGGCCCTCACCACCCTTCGCAATGAAGGCAAAATCACCATGGAGTACCGGCCGCTCGGCTTCCTGGACCGCCAGTCCAGCACCAACTACTCCTCACGCGCCGCCAACGCCGCGGCCTGCGTAGCTGACAAGGCACCGGATAAGTACGCCGAGTACGTCAATGTGCTCTTCGCCAACCAGCCCGCTGAAGGCGGAGCCGGCCTCTCGGATGACAAGCTGAAGTCCCTTGCCTCGGATATCGGGGCTGATATCAACAGCTGTGTTGATGAGAAGACCTTCCGCCCCTACGTGAAGTACTCCACCGGCCTCGCCGAGAACACCGGGATCACCGGAACACCCACCGTTTTTATTGACGGCAAGAAGTGGGAAGGCACCACGGACCTGAACGCTGACATCCAGGCCGCGATCGACGCCAAGGCCTAAGCCTTCTTCGTCACCCTGAGGACCCGCCTCCGGAAGATTCCGGGGGCGGGTTCTTTTTTGCCCTTTTTCTGCCCTTTGGCGCCCTCGCCGGGACTGCGGTTTTTACCAGCGCCCGGACTTGGGCTAACCTTATCTAGCGCCGTTGCGGCGCACGCCCCGAGTGGGCGCGCCTCCTTAGCTCAGTTGGCCAGAGCACCGCTCTTGTAAAGCGGGGGTCGTCAGTTCGAATCTGACAGGAGGCTCCAATTGCGGCCTGACCCCGGTTTACCCCACAGGGCAGTGTGTGCAGACGACGTCCTATAGAGACTCCCCTTTGACTCAATCAGCGTCTGCGGCGCACGGTGGCAGGTACGGGCTCGTCGTCGTCGCGTGAGGACCTTGAATGGTCAGCACGCTCAAGCAGCCGTGACACCACGTACCCGCTCACGAGGCCCCAAAACGCCGGGTGGATGTTGAAGAGACTCAGGCCGGAGATGGTCACGACGAAAGTCACCAGCGATCCCAGCGTGAAGGCCGTGGCGAAGGCAGTGACAAAGGCCTGCTGAAGCGCCCGCAGCATCGCAATGCCGCCCAGGGCAAGGATGAATTCCCGGGGTGTGGCGAGCATGAGCCGGGTGAGCGCCGGAGCCAACAACGCGCAGGCCATCGCCAGGACGCCGAACACCACCGCAGCTGTGTACTGGCGCTGCCGTGTTCCCGAGGACGTCATGAGGGCGTTGGTAGGGCCCGTGACGCACGCTGAGACAGCACCGCAGCATGCATTGAGCAAGGAAAACGCGCCCGATGCGATGGCGAAAACGTTGACCGGCGGATGGTGGCCGGCGGCACGGAGAACGGCGATGCCTTGGCCATTCTGAACGAACAGCACGGTGACGGCCAGGGGAACAACGAGCTCGAGCTGGGCGGCCCAGGTGAACTCGGGAACGGTGAAGACCGGGGTGGCCAGAATCGGCCCGCCGCCTTGGAAAGAGAATTGACCACTCGCCGCCACGGCGAGGCAGCCAACCACAAGAGTTCCCAGCACCGGTGGAAGGAACCGGCCAAGGGCCGGTATGGCCGTCAGGATCAGGAATGCGGCCACCATGGGGACCGCCACCACGGGGTTCGCCTGTGTGGAGAC
>NZ_QAIQ01000670.1 GCF_003061105.1 Arthrobacter sp. HMWF013 | reverse complement strand
GAACCGTTCACCGCCACGAAGCTGGTACCCGATCCCGGCCGCAGCCAGCGCCTGCTCATAGGCTTCGGACTGCCCGTTGGTGCGGAACAGGACGGCGACCTGGCTGGCGGGAGTGCCGGCGTCGAGCAGTTCCCGGACCTTGAGGGCCACGGTGGCAGCTTCAGCTTCGTCGTCGGTGCATTCGGTGAACTGCGGTACCGGCCCTGCCGGCCGCTGCGCGACGAGCTGAAGTGGGGTGGCCCAGGCGGCATCGGCAACCGGTCCGCCGCTGCGCCGCGCCGCCAGGAGATCGTTTGCCAGCTTCACCACCTGTGGCGTGGAACGGTAATCACGGATCAGCTTCACCACGTTGGCTTCCGGATACAGCGCTTTGAAACCCAGCAGGTGCTTGGGCGACGCGCCGGTGAAGGAGTAAATCGTCTGGCTGGCGTCGCCGACAACGCACAGCTCGTCACGGCCGCCAAGCCACAGTTCCAGGAGACGCTGCTGCAGCGGGGAAACGTCCTGGTACTCATCCACCACAAAGTGCCGGTACTGTTCGCGGACTGTGGCGGCGACCTTCTGGTCCTCCTGCAGGATGCCTACGGTGATCAGGAGCACGTCTTCAAAGTCGATGACGTTGCGGTCGGTCTTGACGTCCTCATAGGACTGGAAAACCCGGGCGACGGCGGTGAGGTCGAACCCGCCGGGGGTTCCCCTCCCCTGTGCATTCTCAAGGTAGTTCGCGGGGGTCAGCATGGAGACCTTGGCCCACTCGATCTCCGAGGCGAGGTCCCGGATGGACGCGCGGTCGGTGCTGAGCCTGAGCCGGCGGGACGCCTCCGCGATCATCTGGGCTTTGTGGTCCAGCAGATTCGGCAAGGTACCACCCACGGCCTGCGGCCAGAAGAACTGCAATTGCCTCAAGGCGGCGGCGTGGAACGTCCGGGCCTGCACATTGCCCACGCCCAGGTCCCGGAGCCTGCTGCGCATCTCCGCCGCTGCCCTTGCCGTAAACGTCACAGCCAGGAGCCGCTGTGGGCTGTACACACCTGAGTGCACGCCATAGGCGATCCGGTGCGTGATGGCCCGGGTCTTTCCGGTGCCGGCACCGGCCAGGACGCACAAGGGCCCGTTGAGCGTGCTGGCGACCTCGCGCTGTTCGGCATCAAGTCCCCCCAGGATGCGTTCCTCGAGGGACTCTGCGCTGTCAAAATTCTCTGTGGTCACTTCTGCTGCTCTGTTGTCGCGACGGCCACGTGCTGGCGTCTGGCCAATGGGTGTTGCGTATCAGGCGTCGGCCCGGTCCATGATCCGGCCGCCGTACCAGTGCTCAATCAGGGAGCGGGCAATCGAAAGCCTGCTGGAGATGGTGATCTCCCCCGCCAGTACCGCTTCCTGGAGTTCCTCCCGGCTGAACCAACGTGCCCGGGTCACTTCCACGCCGTCGGGCTTCGCCTCGTGGTCTGCGGTGACAGCGGTGAAACCAAGCATAAGGGAGGCCGGGAACGGCCACGACTGCGATCCGAGGTACTGGCATCCGGTCACCCTGACCCCCACTTCCTCGTGGATTTCTCTGACCACAGCCTGTTCCAGGGACTCACCGGGCTCAACAAAACCCGCGAGCGTTGAATAGTTCCTGGCATCGACCGGTCCTCCGCCACCCAGCAGGAGCCTCCCGTCCGGACCAACGACCGTGACGATGATGGCGGGATCAGTCCTCGGATAGTGCTCCGAGCCGTCCTGGGGGCAGCGCCGGACCCAGCCGCCGGCCTCAACAGTGGTGGGAACTCCGCACCGGGGACAGTGGGTATGGCCTGCGTGCCAGTTGGCGATGGCACTTGCTTCAACAAACAGGGCAGTATCCGTCGGGGCAAGGACTGACGCCACGTCCCGGAAACCGGCCCAGGAAGCGTCGGACGGGATCCCTGCCGTGCCCGGATCCAACGGCGCAGCCAGGACAAAAAGGACAACCCCGGTGCCTGCGGGGAGGTCTGAGCCGGCCAATGCAGCGCCGAGGTAGATGACCAGGTCCGGGGCCGATCCCACGTCCCTCAATGCGGCGAGCAGATGTGGGGCAGATGAAAGCCACAGCGTGTTGCCCTGCACCACGGCCTGCCGGCCGGAAAGGACTACGGCCAGGGTGTCTTCCTGTTCGAGGAGACCGTCCACCATGCCTGGCCGGACCCGCTCTGCCGATCCGCGGTCAACCAGGGCCGGCCGCACCGGAAGCACGGTATCGAAAAGGTGGTTGGCCGGCAGATCGACTGCCTGCGCCGGGTAGGCCGGTGTTGCGGACTCGGCATGACTCATGTGTCCACCGTACTGACTCGAACCGACAATTTACATTCAGCGGTCTCCTTCCGGGGGCAGGGCCCGCTCCGGAGCGGAGTTTTGGAGCATATCTTCGGACTCGCCGCCCGCGCATCATCGTCTTGGACGCCAGTCAATCTACCGTGGAATGGTGAGAAGAAAACCGATCGAACTGGCAGCCGTTGCAACCGCGGCAGTCCCCGGGCTAACGCCAACAGCTGTCAGCTCCGCTGCGGACGATCCCGCGGATTTCGACTCCGCACTGCTCCTTGACTCGGAAGGCAAGCGGTGGAGGGTCAGGTCGCCGAGGCACGCTGAAGCCAGCGCCCGGCTGGAAACGGAATTCCTGGTGCTCCGCGCTTTCGCACCGGCCATCCGGGCTGAGTTGCCGTTCCTCATGCCCACTGTGGCCGGCAGCGTACGGCTGGGCAGCCTCAGCACCTTTGTGTACTCCCACCTGGCCGGCAGTACCCGCAGTGTTGAGGAACTCACCGCCGGGCCGGACGTGCTTGCCCGGGAGATCGGGGCCACTCTTGCGGCAATCCATGATCTGCCGCAGTCCCTGGTCAGCAACGCCGACCTGCCCAGCTACACCCCGAACGAATTCCGGCAGCGCCGGCTGAACGAACTCGACCAGGCAGCCACCACCGGGAAGATTCCGGCGTTGTTGCTGCTCCGCTGGGAACACGCCCTGGAGGACGTCTCGTTGTGGCGGTTCAACCCGTGTGTGGTCCACGGCGACCTCCATGAGGACAACCTGCTCGTGGAAGGCAGCCGCGTCACGGCGGTAACAGGCTGGACGGACCTGCGGATCGGCGATCCCGCCGACGACTTCGCGTGGCTTGTTGCCTCCAACGAACAGGACTTCGTGGATGCCGTCCTCTGCAGCTATACCCGGGCCCGCCGCGACGCTCCCGATCAGCACCTGCTCCGGAGGGCTGCACTGTCCGCCGAATTCGCCTTGGCGCAGTACCTGGTGAAGGGCATCGCAGCCGGGGACCGCGCCATGGTCGCCGAGGCTGAAGGCATGCTGGAGACCCTCGCATCCGACATCGCAGAGCACGGCGGCCAGGCAATCAGCGTCGAACCGCTGCCCGGCCAGGAAGCACCGGCCGTCACGGTTGTCCCAACCCCTGCAGTAAGTGCCGTTCCGTCTCCGGCGGTCACAGTGGTCCCGGTACCCGGGCTGCCGGAACAGCCGGCCTCGGCCCTGCCTGCCGTAGAAGTGGGGCCCATCCCCGCGGACCCCGAGCCGGCCGGCAGCGAAGCGGAGGAGCCATCCCCGGCGGCGCAAGCATCCCCGGCAGGGAACGAACCTGCAAACGACAAACCGGCTCTCAGGTCTGCCGACGACACGTCCACGGCGGCCATCAGCATCATCGACGTCACAAGGCGCTGACGCCCAGCGCAGTGCCAACAATCTTTTCGAGCTCTTCGGCTGAACCCAGATCGTGCGGCCGCACCACCTGGTTGTCCGCCACATAGAAGAAGGCAGCCCTGACGTCGTCAAGTGGCACACCCTTCAGCCTGGCCCAAGCGAGCCGGTAGACGGCCAGCTGGACCGACTTCGCCCTGAGCTGCGCCGCTGAAGGCCGGCGCCCGGTTTTCCAGTCCACGAGGTCCCATCTGCCATCGGCATCGCGGAAGACGGCGTCAATGCGCCCGCGGACCACAACCTCGCCGACCCGGGTTTCCACGGGCACTTCGACAAACGCAGGCGATCGGTCCGCCCACTCGGATGCTTTGAAGGTCGCCACCATGGCATCCAGATCGTAGGCTGCATCAATATGCTCATCAGAACCCGGCGCCTCGCCGAGGTCCAGCATTCCCGCAGCACCGAAGTATTCCTCCACCCAGGAGTGGAACGCTGTTCCCTTCCGGGCGGACATGCCAGGCTCACGCGGTACGGGCCTTCGCAGGCGGCCCACCACGCTTTGGGGATCCTCGCCGAGATCCACCAGGGTGGACGCAGAAATATGCCCGGGCAGGTGCACATC
>NZ_QAIQ01000085.1:5426-6432 GCF_003061105.1 Arthrobacter sp. HMWF013 | reverse complement strand
CGGGCGGTACCGCCCGGGGTGCCTCGGTGGTTGCCAGGGCAAGGACCGGCATGCCAACATGCATCGCTTCCAGGAGGGAAAGTCCCAGCGACGTCCAGCGCATCGGGTGGACGTAAACCCGGCAGCGGGCCAGCTCCCGGTGCAGTTCCTGCGGTTTCAGGTCCCCCCGGACATGCAGCCGGGCATCGTCGAAACCCGACGCGGCGAGCAGGCCTTCGGTCTTCATCCCGAACACGTGCAGCGGTGCCACGGCGGCGAAGGCCGGCAACAGGTCCGTTCCGGTGACGCGTCCCCGCCGCACGGGCTCATTGACCACCACTGCCAGTTCGGGCAGTTCGCCGGTGTAAAGCGGACCCGGGTCCGGTATGCCGTGCTCGATCACCAGCGCTGGCGCTGACCCGTTGTCCCAGGCGAGCTTGTTGAAGTGGGTCACATGCACCAGCGGAATGCTGTCCTGATCGGCGAGCGGATGCCGGGTGAAGGGGAAGTTGCCTTTCGGGGTGTTGTGTTCCAGGTAGACGGCCGGGAGGTCGACGCCGGGACGCCGCCCCAAAGCCTGGTGGACTGCCTCGATTTCCTCCGGCCGTTGCAGCACGACGGCGTCCACGCTGTCGGCGTCGAGCTCCGCCAGCGGTACCTGCTGCACTGAGCCCGGCCACGGCCTTCCGGCGCGTCCCAGGCCCCACGGCCCGCCTTCCGGGAGTACCGGCAACAGGTATTCATGACGGCCCCGGACGAAGGCGTCCGTCCATGAACCGTGGACATGCCAGAGGAGGATTCTCATCGGCTGCGGTCCTTCCTGCGCGTGCTGAGATGGGTGCTTAACGAGGACACACCGCCGATCAGGCGCTCGACGGCGTGCATCACATCCTCCGGCGATACCGAATCCAGGCACGGGTGGCCGGGGACCGGGCAGATCCTTGCCCGGGTGAGCCGGCAGGCGGCGTTCTGGTCGCCAAGGAGTTCGAGGGGGACGCCATATGGGGCCCAGCGCACGGCAGGCACC
>NZ_QAIQ01000085.1:0-5416 GCF_003061105.1 Arthrobacter sp. HMWF013 | reverse complement strand
GGCCACCACGGCGTCGGCTCCGGCGAGTACTCCGGCCAGGGTCCGCAGGTCTGTGCGGCCGCCCAGGTCAATGGCCGAGGGGCCGGCGACCGTGGCCGTCAGGGACGTCTCGTCCGGTCCGCCCGTCACCACAACCCGGTGCCCGGCGCCGGCGAGGAGTTCGACGGCGGCGGCGTGGTGGAGCGGCGGCCAGGCCCTGGCCGGGACCGCGGCTCCCGGGTGGACCACCACGTAGGGCCCGTCGCCCACCAGATTGTTCACAGCAGACACCGGCTGGACCCTGAGTTTGCCGTCGTCACCCAGGGGCAGCGGAAAGCCTGCTGCCCTGGCAATGTCCAGTGCCCGTTCGGCTTCCGGCTGGTCCTCCACGAGGTCCTCACCGGGCCTCAGCCGGACGTCGAGCAGGGAGCCCGCATAATCGGTGGAGACGCCGGTGATCCGTTCCACGCCCGCCAGCCGCAGCAGCAGGGCCAGAGGCAGCGGGGACTGGTGGAAGGAGGTCAGGATGACGGCCTCTGTGATCCTGGAGTTCCGCACGTACTCAATCAGCCGGTCCGCGTGTGGCACGGTCATCTTCGGCGCCGGGTTCATGATCCACGGGCTGTCCCAGGTGTAGACCTCCGCGACGCCGGGCAACATCGATGCTGCTGCTTCGCCCTGGCGTCCGCACAGCATCACCACGTGGTTGGGCCGGCTTCCGTTCTGCAGGCGTCCGTTCGCCACCGCCCGCACTGCCGGCCCGGCCAACAGGACGTCCCCCAGGCTATCGAGCCGTGCCACCAGCACGTGTGCCATCATGCCCCCTCCAGCAGCAGGTCCACTGCTGCGGCGAGGTCCCGGGCCACAAGCCTTGCCTCGTCCACCTCTTCGGTGCGGGTGACGGGCGTAGGCACCAGGATTCCGCGGGCCCCTGCTGCCTCTGCGGCCCGGACGTCGCTCCCGATGTCGCCGATCAGCGCAGCTTCCGAGGCCAGGATTCCCAAGCGACGGCACGCGCTGAGCACCATCCCCGGCGCCGGCTTCCGGCAGGGGCAGCCGTCCTCCGCGGAGTGCGGGCACATCTCCCACACGTCAAAAGGGCCCAGGAGTTCCTCCACCCTTGCATTGACGCCAACCACATCGGCGGCCGTGAGCAGACCCCGCGCCACTCCGGACTGGTTGGTGATGACGCCCACTGCCAAGCCGCCGGCACGGAGGGAATCCAGCGCAGCCTTGGCACCGGGCATCGCCTCGACCAGCGCGGGGTCGCCGTTGTAGGGCACATCAACCACCAGCGTCCCGTCCCGATCGAACAGCACGGCCTTGAGCTGAGGAGTTTCGGAGCTTCCCATACCGACGTAGTTCCCTCGCACCACTGCTCCTAAACAGCGCGCGGAGCAATTCGCCGGAATAGAATCCACTGACATGGCGAGGCGAAAGGCGGGGCGATGGACACCGGGCAGGACGGACATGCAGCTCACCGGCCAGTCCTTTTGGTGCTGCGCGCGCTTGGCCTCGGCGACCTGCTGGTAGCCGTTCCAGCCCTCCATGCCCTGCGCCGGGCGTACCCGCACCATCGGCTGCTTTATGCCGGCCCGGAGTGGCTTGCCGGCGCGCTGGACCTGGTGGGTGGCTACGAGCTGCTGCCCCACTCCGGGCTTACAGGCCCGCTCCCGGCACTGCCCGACGGCGCGGAAGCGATTGACATCGCCGTCAACCTGCACGGCAAAGGACCCCAAAGCACTGAACTGCTGCGCTCCTTGGGCCCGAAGATTCTTATTGCCCATAAGGGCCCAATGGGCGGCAGCCCGGCCGGACCCGCCTGGGTGGAGGAAACGAACGAGCGGGAACGCTGGACGCGCCTGCTGCAGTGGCACGGAATCGACGCGGACCCCCAGGAGTGTGCATTGCTCCACCCCGCCGCCGCTGTACCGTTTCCGGGCGCCACAGTCATCCACGTAGGGGCCGCCTTCCCGAGCAGGCTGTGGCCCGCGGAGCGCTTCGCCCAGGTGGCCAGGCGGTTGTCCGGCAGCGGCCATCAGGTGGTGTTCACGGGAAGCGCCGACGAACGTCCCCGGGCAGTGGGGATCTGCACCCTGGCGGGCCTTCCTGGCTCCGCCGTCCTGGCAGGCAGGCTGGACCTGCAAACCTTTGCGGCCTGCATTGCCGGCGCGAGGCTGGTGGTTTCCGCAGACACCGGAGCAGCACACCTGGCATCCGCGTATGCCCGGCCTTCGATCATTCTGTTCGGCCCCGTCGGCCCGGAGCGCTGGGGTCCGCCCCCCGGGCCTCACCGGGTATTGACGCGGGACCGGCTCCGCCGCGGCGATCCCTTTGCCGACACGCCTGACCCTGCCCTGCTGGGCGTGACTGTTGAGGAAGTGCTCAGGGCCGCGTCAGAGCTCGAATCAGAACACTGAGTGCTGTCAGCCAGCTTGTGCTGCAGGTCCACGAGCACTCTGGCCAGCCGGCGGGAAACCTGCATCTGCGACATTCCCAGCCGCCTGCCCAGCTCCACCTGGGTCTCCTCGCAGAAGTAGCGGCGGTACAGCAATTCTCGGTCGGCGGCATCAAGTTCCTGCATTGCCTCGCGAAGGCAGGTGAGATCCTCCAGCCGCTCGAACGGCACGTCGGGGCAAGCAAGCACCTCCGCGATCGGCGGCGCATCACTGTGGGGATCGACGGCGTCGAGCGAGTCCGGATGGAGGCTGTTGGAGGCGCTGAGGGCCTCCTGGACCTCGGCACCGTCAACGCCGAGGTAACCGGCAAGTTCTGAGACGTTCGGGTTTCTTCCAAGGATCTGCGCGAGCTCAGGCTCGGCCCGGAACAGCCGTGAACGGAGGTCCTGGATATGCCGCGGCGGCCGGACCATCCAGCTCCGGTCCCGCAGGTACCTCTTCAGCTCTCCGGTGATGGTGGGGGCGGCATAGGCAGGGAAACTGCCGCCCTTGGCCTGGTCGAAGCCGCGTGCCGCCTTCACCAGGCCAAGGTAAGCCACCTGGTTCAGATCGTCGCGCTCGCGGCCGCGGGCTTCGAAACGCGCGGCCAGCGCTTCAGCAAGGTCCAGATAGTCCAGGACCAGTTCGTTCTCAAACGCCTCCCGAAGCCGTCCGCGTCCATGCGCCGGGCTTCGGGGAAGGGCCTCCAGCGGCACATCCAACGGTAATTCCGGCGGCGTGGACCGGAATGATGCAGCTTCTCCGGCGAACGCAGCAACGAATTCAGGCATTGTCGGTGGCTCCTTCGGGTCTGGATCCGAAAGCCTGCGGCAAGACTTAGCAGTAGGAAATCATAAGCTTGCTTATAAAACAATGCCTTCCCGGGAAGTGGCGGTCCGGGTAGCCGAAGGACACAAGCAACGCGGGGTCACTCCCCGCCCGATAAGTTGCCTTCATTGGGCGAAAAGTGACCCCGCGTTGTTTTCTGTGCGGGTCAGCGCATCGATGTGGGCTAGATGCCCGACGCCGGCTTGTCGCGGGCGGCCCGTTCCCGTTCAGCCAACCGCGCCCGGTCAGTATCGGCTACCCGCGAACGTTCCGCATCAGCCATCCGTGCACGCTCCGCGTCGGTCAGCTCCGCCCGATCACCGTCGGTCCTTTCCGCCCGGCCACCCTCCGTAGCGGCAGGCTGATCGGACCGGTCCCTGGGTGCCCGATCGGAGCGATCCCTGCGGTCCCTACTATCCGCACCGACTGTCTCAGGGCGGTCGGCGCGATCCGTGCGATCGGTGCGGTCGGTTCGCTCGGCGCGGTCGGTGCGCTCAGCGCCATCCGTGCGATCCGCAGCCGGCTGCATCGCGGCTGTCCGGTTTTCCCTGGCCCTGCCATCCCGGTTTGCATGAACGTCGGGGTCGATCTCGTCAGCCTTACGGGTGTGCTCGGCTACGTTCTCGCGGAGCGACCTGGCTTCGGCGGCCTTCTTGTCGGCTTCCTGCTTCAGCCGCGCCGCCTGGATCTGGGCCTGCTCCGCATCAGCGCGGGCTTTGGAAGCCCGGGCTTCGTTTTCGCGGGCATCGAGTTCGATGTTCTCGGCCTCCCTGCGTATTTCTGCGGCCTTTTCGCGGTGCGCTTCATCCCGCTTCGCCTGCAGCGCCCGGCGGCGGCGTCCGGTTAGCAGCAGCAGCACAATAAGCGCCACCACAACAATCGCAATGACTATCCAAACCCAGGGTGCAACGTCCAAAGCTACCCACCTCTTTCAACTCCGTTGTGACCGGGTCCTGCGATGCCAAGACGGCAGGCGCTGACGGCCCGTTTGAAAATCTATCAGTAAGGGTACTTACGTTCTGTTAGTAATCATGCTTACTATTTTACGGCCAGTATTGCTGGTTCTTGATCAACAACCGGCCTTCTTTGGAAAGAGAGAGCGAAGATGACAGAGAACCAATGGCCTGAGGATTCGGATTACACGGCTCCCCCGGCCACAACAGGGATCACAGGTGAGCGCAGAGCCACCACGTTCCCCTCGGCAGCATCGACCCCGCAGCAAACAGCACCGGTGACGGGCGATTCCTATGGGACGTCCCGCAAGGATGCTGTGAGAGAGGAGGCCGGAGACGTCGCACGGACTGCGGCCGAATCGGCTCAAAGCGTGGCTGCAACCGCCAAGACCGAAGCGGCCAACGTCGCCTCGGAAGCGAAGGCGAATGCCAAGGATCTCCTCTACCAGGCCCGCAGCGATCTCACCCACCAGGCCGGTGCCCAGCAGCAGAAGGTAGCCAGCGGCCTCCGGTCGGTTTCCGACGAACTGCACGCCATGGCCCTGGCCTCCGACCAGCCCGGCGTCGCCTCGGACCTGGTCCGCCAGGCGGCCGAACGTTCGCAGGCCGTAGCGTCCTGGCTTGACGGCCGCGACCCCGGTTCACTGCTGAACGAAGTCAAGAGCTTCGCCCGCCAGCGTCCCGGAACGTTCCTCCTCCTGGCAGCCGGTGCGGGCGTTCTCGCGGGCCGGCTGACGCGCAGCTTGAGCGCGGGGGCACCGGAAACCTCCACGAACCGGGCCGTCTCAAACTACGGCACCGGCAGCTACGGTTCCGGCACCTACGGCACTACCGCAGAGGGCTACGCACCGTCGGGCGGCGGAACCATTCCGACGCCACCGGTCCAGCTCCCCGGCCCGGCAACCACTACGGCAGGATACGACGGCGGCGCGCCGGGAAGCGCGTACGGCGATGCTGCGCGTCCGGCCAGCGCCCTGGACAGCCCCCAGCTCGTGGAAGAGCCGTGGTCGGGCAACCGCCTCGCTGACGATCCCCTGGGCGACCGGCAGCTTGCGGACGATCCGATGGCCAATGATCCACTGACCCGCGACCGTTCCGCGGACGGTCAGACCGGCAGGCCGTGATGAGCAGCCAGATTCCAGAATCTCCGCCATCGGCGGCGCACGCGAAGGCGGATAACACCTCTTTGGGTGATCTGCTCGGTGAGGTGACCCGTGA
>NZ_QAIQ01000669.1 GCF_003061105.1 Arthrobacter sp. HMWF013 | reverse complement strand
CTACACCTCCATCGAGCGAGTCAGCGATGTCGAGGCCTTGAAGGAAGACATCGCTGAGCTGAGCGAGCGCGCCGGCGAGCCGGACCTCTGGGACGATCCCGCCGCAGCCCAGAAGATCACCTCCCGCCTTTCGCACCGCCAGTCGGAGCTTGAACGGCTGAACAAGCTGGCCTCGCGGATTGATGACCTTGAGGTGCTGGTTGAGCTTGGCCAGGATGAGGACGATGCCGACTCCATGGGCGAAGCCGCTGCTGAACTTGAGTCCATCCGAAAGGCCCTGAAGGAACTCGAAGTGGTGACGCTCCTTTCGGGCGAGTTCGACGAACGGGAAGCAGTGGTATCCATCCGCGCCGGTGCGGGCGGCGTTGACGCTGCGGATTTCGCTGAAATGCTGATGCGCATGTACCTTCGCTGGGCCGAACGCCATGGCTACCCCACCACGATCATGGACACGTCCTACGCTGAAGAGGCAGGGCTCAAGTCCGCCACTTTCGAAGTGAAGGCACCCTACGCCTTCGGCACATTGAGCGTGGAAGCCGGAACCCACCGCCTGGTGCGTATCAGCCCCTTCGATAACCAAGGCCGTCGCCAGACGTCCTTCGCCGCCGTCGAAGTGATTCCGCTCATCGAGTCCACCGACTCCATCGACATCCCGGATAACGAGATCCGCGTTGACGTCTTCAGGTCCTCCGGCCCGGGTGGCCAGTCGGTCAACACCACGGACTCCGCGGTGCGCCTCACGCACATCCCCACCGGCACCGTGGTGTCCATGCAGAACGAAAAGTCACAGCTCCAGAACCGGGCCGCAGCCCTGCGCGTCCTGCAGTCCCGTCTGCTGCTCCTTAAAAAGGAGCAGGAGGACGCTGAAAAGAAAGCCTTCGCCGGTGACGTCAAGGCTTCCTGGGGCGACCAGATGCGCTCGTACGTCCTGAACCCGTACCAGATGGTCAAGGACCTCCGCACCGAACATGAAGTGGGCAACACCTCTGCCGTATTTGACGGCGAAATTGACGACTTCATCGACGCCGGGATCCGCTGGCGGACCGACAACCGCAACGCCGACAAGTCGTAGCTGACCTGCAGGCCCGCGGGGCCTGATTCGGGCGACACACCCCCGAATCCCCCTGATACCGGCAAAGGGACTGCGTATAGTCGAGGAGCCGGAGCTCTACTTCCCCCAAACGAAAGCCCGCGCACCGGCTGCAGATCTGGGCTGCATAAGCCGTGCCCTGCAGGGTATTTAGGGCCATGATCCGATTCGAAAATGTCACCAAGGTCTACGACCAGACAGCCCGTCCTGCGCTGGACGATGTCAGCCTTGAAATTGACCGTGGTGAGTTCGCGTTCCTCGTGGGCGCTTCCGGATCCGGCAAGTCCACCTTTCTGCGGCTTGTGCTCAAGGAAGACCGGGCCTCTTCAGGGGCCGTCTATGTGGCCGGCCAGAACGTTGCCAAAATCTCCAGCTGGCGGGTACCGAGGCTCCGCCGCGGCATCGGTGTGGTGTTCCAGGACTTCCGGCTCCTTCCGCAAAAGAACGTGTTCGCCAACGTTGCCTTCGCCATGCAGGTCATCGGCAAGAGCCGGAGCGTCATCCGGGACACCGTCCCTGAAGTCCTCAAGACCGTGGGCCTGGAGGGCAAAGAGCGCCGCATGCCCCACGAGCTTTCCGGTGGTGAGCAGCAGCGGGTTGCCATAGCACGTGCCGTGGTGAACCGGCCCGGCATCCTGCTGGCCGACGAACCCACCGGCAACCTGGACCCCACCACCTCCATGGGCATTATGGGCGTGCTGGACAAAATTAACCAGAACGGCACCACCGTGGTCATGGCCACGCACGACGACGACATCGTCAATGAGATGCGCAAACGCGTGGTGGAACTGAAGCACGGCGTGGTCATCCGCGACGAGGCCAGGGCGCTGTACACGTCCATGATTCCGGTGGTGGGTCAATCCCGCCGGCTCAAGGATGCCAGCGGCAGGGATGAGACGCCGCCCCGGCCGGGCAGCCATGAGGACGCAGGGGAGGAGCAGCGATGAGGCTCGCTTTCATTCTCGGTGAGATCGGAAGCGGACTTCGCCGCAACGTCTCCATGGTTGTTTCCGTCATCCTGGTCACGTTCGTCTCCCTGACGTTCGTCGGCGCTGCCGGCATGTTGCAGCTCCAGATCAACCAGATGAAGGGGTACTGGTACGACAAAGTCCAGGTAGCCATCTTCCTCTGCAGTGACGGTTCGACGGCGGCGGGTTGCGCCACGGGGCCGGTTACCCCGGAACAGCAGGAGAACCTCAAGACCCTCCTGGACTCACCCGCGGTGGCCCAGTACGTTAACGACTTTCAGTTCGAGTCCAAGGAAGAGGCCTACAAGCACTTCAAGGACCAGTTCTCGAACTCGCCCATCGTTGATTCGGTGACGCCGGACCAGCTGCCGTCCTCCTTCCGGATCAACATGAAGGATCCGGAAAAGTACCAGATCATCAGCGAGACATTCTCTTCCCAGCCCGGCGTTGAAACGGTCATTGACCAGCGCCAACTGTTGGAGCGTCTGTTCTCAGCCATGAATGCCGCATCCCTGGTGGCTGTCAGTATTGCCGGCGTGATGATTATCTGTGCCATCCTCCTGATCGCGACGACTATCCGGCTCTCAGCCTTCAGCCGCCGCCGGGAGACAGGGATCATGCGCCTGGTGGGTGCCTCCAAGATGGTCATCCAGCTGCCGTTCATCCTCGAAGGCGTCATTGCGGCCGTGGTCGGAGCCGCGTTGGCGTCAGGGACGCTGTGGGCAGTGGCGCACTTCTTCCTGGGCGAGTACCTGTCCAAGCAGTATCCGGACACGGCATTTATCTCGCCCGGGCAGACTCTCATCCTTGCACCGGCTTTGCTGATCCTTGGCGGATCTTTGGCTGGAATTTCGTCTCTCTTGACCTTACGCAGATATCTGAAGGTCTAGGCTGTGCAAACCGACCAAGGAATCCTCATGAACGTATTGCATCGAACTGCGCCCCGGCACCGGGCGGAACGCCGGCGTCCTGCGTGCCGTCTGAGCGGCATGATCAGTAGCGTCCTGGTGCTGGTGCTTGCTGCCAGCCTTGGCGCCTCAGCTCCTGTGGCGCAGGCCGACGAACTCGATGACAAGCGGGCCGCCCTCGAGGCGGAGGCCGCACGGGTGCAGCAGTCCCTTGAGTTCGTGGATTCCCGGATTGCCAAGGCAGCCGGCGACCTGGTGATCTATCAGGGCCAGTTGCCCGGTGCCCAGCAGGCACTTCTGGAAGCACAGGGCCGGGTAGCCAGTGCGGTCAAGGAAGTTGAAGCTCTGACGGCGCGTGTTGACCTTGCGCAGCAGAACAAGGCGAAAATCACCCAGCAGCTGGAGTCGGACAAACAAAAGATCGCCGACACCAAGAAGCTGATTGGCCAGATCGCCACCCAGGCCTACAAATCGGGTGGCGTCCCGTCCAACCTGACGCTCTTCTTCGGGGCAAACAACGGCGGCAGCCTGACCGAGACGATGGACCTCGCAGACCAGGCCATGCGGAGCCAGAATGCGGCCATGGACAAACTGTCCCAGCAGAGCGCCACCAACGTGAACTCGCAGGCCCGGCTGGAAGCCGTTGAAGCCGAAATCAGGGATCTGAAGGCAAAAGCTGACGCTGCCCTGGAACGGGAGAAAGCGGCCCGCGATGAGGCAGCGGCCAAAAAGGCCCAGGTTGATCAGCTGATTGCCGACACCACGCGTCTTGATGCGGAACTCCAGGCGGCCAAGCCAGGTATTCAGAGCCAGATGGCCGCGGTCGAGGCCAGCCAGAACGCCGTGGCCAACGAAATCGCCGAACGCGACCGCCGGCTCCGGGAAGCCTGGGAAGCCGAACAGCGCCGCCTCGCCGCGGCAGCCGCAGCCGCAGCGGCGGCTGCCGCCGCCGCCCGGAACCAGCCGGCGCCGCCGCAGGTGGAATACGTTCCGGTGACCGGCTCGCCGTCGGCCTTTGGATTGCGGCACCCGTTCTCCGGCGACGTACCCATCACCTCCGGCTTCGGCTGGCGGGCCACCCCGCCCGGAACCATTGACTTCTACGGTTCGGGCGGCTACATGCACACCGGCATCGACTTCGGTGCCGCTTGCGGCACCCCCGTTTATGCGGCAGCCGCCGGCGAGGTTTTCTCCTCCGGATGGAATTCTTCCGACGGCGGAGGGTTCCGGGTGAAGCTGTCGCACGGCGTGGTGCAGGGCAACTCACTGACCACCATCTACTACCACAACGCCAGCGTGGTGGTCTCCAACGGCCAGCAGGTATCCCAGGGGCAGCTCATTGCCTACTCGGGCAGCACCGGAAACTCGACCGGCTGCCACTCACACTTCGAAACCTGGCTCAACGGCACTGCTGTTGACCCCATGCGGCTGCTGTAACGGCGGTCCGCGCCTGCCGTACACTGGTATGACTCCGCGCCCGAACGGCCGGATACAACCAGGATCCAAGAACTGAGGAGTTTCACCGTGCCCAAAGAAAGTGGCCGTAAAGTGGTGGCCACCAACCGCAAGGCCCGGCATGACTACCACGTGCTCGACACCTATGAGGCCGGCATCGCCCTGATGGGGACTGAAGTCAAGTCCCTGCGCGAAGGCCACGCTTCCATGGTTGACGGTTTCTGCACCTTCTACAACGACGAACTGTGGATGGAGGGCATCCACATCCCCGAGTACAACCAGGGCAGCTGGACCAACCACTCCGCCCGCCGGCGCCGGAAGCTTTTGCTGCACCGTGAAGAGCTCAACAAAATCTCTGTGAAGATCCGCGAGTCCGGGTTCACAGTGGTTCCGCTCCAGCTGTATTTCCTGGACGGCCGCGCCAAGGTGGAAATCGCGATTGCCCGCGGTAAGAAGGACTACGACAAGCGCCAGACGCTGCGTGAACAACAGGACAAACGCGAGTCGCTGCGTGAGTTGCGGGAACGCAACCGCCGCTGATCCACGAACCGCCCCTTGGGAATGATCCCGGGATCGGATGCGTTATGATGAATAGTCCGGCAGGGTTTTCCGAGCAATCAGAGGCTCCGCCGGGTTTGATAACAAAATACGGGGATGATCGGTTTCGACGATGTTAGTCGCGGCAGGTGAAGCGGGCCGAGGATGCAGAATTATCTCGTAAACGCTGTCTGCAAACCAATAAGTGCCAATTCAAAGCGCACTGACTTCGCTCTTGCTGCCTAAGCAGTAAGACAGTCCGTCAGCCCGAGGTTGCTATTGCCCCGGATCCTGGCGTCATTTAGATAGCCACTGCTGTTTACCTCCGTCATCGGGGTAGACGGGACTCTTAGATGACTGGGCCCGGATCAGCCACCTGTTTGCAGGAGGGCTGGGGCCGAGAAACTCCAACGCAAACTGCGCCCGGAGAAGCCCTGCTAACACGACATCGGACGGGGGTTCAATTCCCCCCATCTCCACCAGACAGATTTAGGGAGAGTCTTCTTACTCCCTAACTCGCAAGCTGTCTGCTACTGTCTTCCACACGAGAGGAGGCGCCGGCTAATCACCGGTGCCGTCGGGTGGGGAGCAGCATTGCGGACCGTTTTCATTGACCGGCATCTGCTGGGTGTCGAAGGCCTGCCCCTTCTCGAGGGGCAGGCCTTCGACGTATCCAAGGCTCACGAGGTTTTCGACGAACGAAGATTGCCGGACAGCTTTCCCTTCGTAGTCGATGACGACGGCGGCGTTAGCGGTTGCCGCTACCTGAATCAGTACCTTCTGGATGCCCAGGAACAGAACGCCTTCGACTTAGGTAACATGAAGCGCTTTCACGTGTACCACCTCTCGCGATTGCTTCGCTACATACGTCGTCGGCGAGCGGAGGAACTCGCAGAAAGGGCAGGACTACCAGTAGAGGACTGGCTCAAGAACCATGGGGAGCCTAAAGTCGACTTGATCCACGCTGCGCGTTCGGATCTTGTGGGCTACCGCGATAGCCGCCAGGGAGCCGTCGAGTTTACTACCCTCGACACAGAGCTAGGTTGCCTGTCCTCCTCCTTTCGCTACGCAGCCGCCATGGGGTGGGTCCGGGTTAATCCTTTTCCCCAATGGGGGAACCGGAATACGCTCATGTCCAGGAAGCGGAAGGTCCGTCAGGCTCGCTTTCTTACTTCTGCCCAGACCGCGCACTTTCTAGCCGCTGGGTTGCGGGGTGACGGATCCGATGCGAAGTCTCGTCCTGCCGCCCCGGAACGGGACTACGTGTACGGGCTGCTGCTGGCGGCTACTGGTCTCCGCCGAGAGGAAGGGGCGTTCATTCTCGATAATGAGATCCCGTCGGTGTCAGGAATGCCATCAGACGGCGTGCACGTCTTTGAACGGACTGGCAAGATGGGTGTCACCCGCTCCATCTATATAACCGCCGAGGTCGCCCGGGCAATCGACCTTTACCGGCAGACCGAGCGGACCGCCTTCGTCCGGCGCCACCAGACATCTCTCCGCAACCTTCGCAAGGAGGGGCGGCTCCTTATCTTTGGGACTGCCCCGGCTTTTGTTGACTCGGGGTCTTAGGCCGCTATGAGCGC
>NZ_QAIQ01000668.1:615-1102 GCF_003061105.1 Arthrobacter sp. HMWF013 | reverse complement strand
GTTTGCTGCCGACGCCGTTGTCACCGCAGCCGATTACGCTGAGGCCGACGCTGACCGCCCGGCCTTTTGGGCCCGGCAGGCGAGGGAACTGCTGACTTGGAACAAGGATTTTGACCAGACCCTTGACTGGTCCAACCCGCCGTTCGCCAAGTGGTTCGTCGGCGGCGAGGTCAACGCTGCCTACAACGCCCTGGACCGGCACGTGGAGAACGGGCTCGGGGACCGGGTGGCCATCTACTTCGAAGGCGAACCCGGGGACACCCGCACCTACACCTACGCCCAGCTCACCGAAGAGGTGAAGAAGGCCGCGAACGCGTTCGAATCCCTCGGCGTGGCCAAAGGCGACCGGGTGGCCGTCTACCTGCCCATGATCCCGGAAGCTGTCATCACGCTCCTGGCCTGCGCCCGGATCGGTGCGGTGCACTCCGTGGTGTTCGGCGGGTTCTCCGCCGAGGCCCTCCGGTCCCGGATCGATGACGCCGAGGCA
>NZ_QAIQ01000668.1:0-605 GCF_003061105.1 Arthrobacter sp. HMWF013 | reverse complement strand
CTCGGCGTGGCCAAAGGCGACCGGGTGGCCGTCTACCTGCCCATGATCCCCGAGGCCGTCATTACGCTGCTGGCCTGCGCCCGGATCGGTGCGGTGCACTCGGTGGTGTTCGGCGGGTTCTCCGCGGAGGCCCTGCGGTCCCGGATCGATGACGCCGAGGCCAAGCTCGTGGTCACCGCCGACGGCACCTACCGCCGCGGGAAGCCCAGCTCCCTGAAGACCGCGGTGGACGATGCGCTCTCGCACGTGGGCGACGGCAGCGGCCACACGGTCCAGAACGTTGTGGTGGTCAAGCGCAACGGCCAGCACGTGGACTGGCACGAGGGCCGGGACCACTGGTGGGACGACACCGTCGGGCAGGCCTCCGCCGAGCACACCGCCGTCGGGCATGACTCCGAGCACCCGCTGTTCATCCTCTACACCTCCGGGACCACGGGAAAGCCCAAGGGCATCCTGCACACCACCGGCGGCTACCTCACCCAGGGCGCCTACACCCACAAGGCAGTCTTTGACCTGCACCCCGAGACGGACGTCTACTGGTGCACGGCCGACGTCGGCTGGGTCACCGGCCACTCCTACGTCGCCTACGCCCCGCTCATCAACGG
>NZ_QAIQ01000667.1:584-2629 GCF_003061105.1 Arthrobacter sp. HMWF013 | reverse complement strand
GGCTGCACCTGAGGCAGGCAGCAACTCCACCGCGACCGCCAGCGACTACACCGGCTGCATTGTTTCCGACTCCGGTGGCTTCGACGACCAGTCCTTCAACCAGTCCTCGTACGAAGGGCTCAAGAAGGCTGAGACGGATCTGGGCATCAAGGTCAACGAGGCCGAGTCCAAGACCAACAACGACTTCGAACCCAACCTGCGCGCCATGGTCACCGCCGGCTGCGACCTGACCGTCACTGTCGGCTTCCTCCTCGGCGACGCCACCAAGGCCCAGGCCGAGGCCAACCCGGACAGCCACTTCGCGATCGTTGATTACGGATACACGCCTCCCGTCGCCAACGTCAAGCCCATCATCTACGACACCGCGCAGGCAGCCTTCCTCGCCGGTTACGTGGCGGCCGGCACCACCAAGACCGGCACCGTCGGCACATTCGGTGGCATCAAGCTCCCCACCGTGACCATCTTCATGGACGGTTTTGCTGACGGCGTGAAGTACTACAACGAGAAGAAGGGCAAGGACGTCAAGGTTCTTGGCTGGGACAAGGCGGCGCAGGACGGTTCCTTCACCGGTGACTTCGACAAGCAGGACAAGGGCAAGCAGCTGACCCAGAACTTCCTGGACCAGGGCGCCGATATCGTCATGCCTGTCGCCGGCCCCGTCGGCAAGGGTGCGGGCGCGGCCCTGAAAGAAGCCAAAGCGGCCGGCAAGGACGTCAAGCTCATCTGGGTTGACTCCGACGGCTTCCTGACCGCTCCGGAATACAAGGATCTGATGCTGACCTCGGTCATGAAGCTCATGGGCGAAGCAGTGGAGAACGTCGTGAAGGAAGACAAGGACGGCAAGTTCACCAACACGCCGTACGTTGGCACCCTCGCGAACGACGGCGTGCAGCTGGCGCCGTTCCACGATCTTGAGTCTGCGGTTCCCGCTGAGCTGAAGACCGAGCTGGAACAGATCAAGAAGGACATCGCCGGCGGCACGCTGAAGGTTGAATCCGCAGCCAGCCCGAAGGTCTAATCCCTCCGCTAAGCGCCACGGCCCGTCCGGTCATCCACCGCACGGGCTGTGGCGCTTTTCGTTGAGCGGACCGGCTCCGTATCAGGCCGCAGGCACTAGGCTGTTGCTGCGGCCCCATCATCCGTCCGGGCATGGCCTGCCGGGACAATTCGAGATTGGTCAGGGTTTTGAAACTTGAACTCAAGGGGATCACCAAACGCTTCGGCTCCCTGGTAGCCAACGACCACATCGACGTGGTTGTTGAACCCGGGCAGATTCACTGTCTGCTCGGCGAAAACGGCGCTGGCAAGTCCACGCTGATGAACGTCCTGTATGGACTGTACGAGCCCACCGAGGGCCAGATCCTCGTTGACGACAAACCGGTCACCTTCCGCGGGCCGGGCGACGCCATGGCCGCCGGCATCGGCATGGTGCACCAGCACTTCATGCTGGTCCCCGTCTTCACGGTCGCCGAAAACGTCGCACTGGGGGCGGAAACCACGAAGGCCGGCGGATTCCTGAACCTGGATGACACCCGCCGGAAGATCAAGGAAATCTCGGACCGCTACGGCTTCGACGTCGATCCTGATGCCCTGATCGAAGACCTGCCTGTGGGTGTGCAGCAGCGGGTGGAAATCATCAAGGCCCTCGTCCGGGACGCCAAGGTGCTCATCCTCGACGAGCCCACTGCCGTACTCACCCCGCAGGACACCGACGAACTGCTGGACATCATGCGCCAGCTCAAGAGCCACGGCACCTCCATCGTGTTCATTTCGCACAAACTCCGCGAGGTAAAGGCCGTCTCCGACACCATCACGGTGATCCGGCGCGGCAAGGTTGTGGGTACCGCCGATCCCGGCGCCTCGACCACGGAGCTGGCCTCCATGATGGTCGGACGGGCAGTGAACCTCACCCTGGACAAGGCCCCGGCCAAGCCGCAGGAGACGACGTTCCAGGTCAAGGACCTCACGGTCATCGCGCCCAGCGGCCAGCACGTGGTGGACGGTATCAGCTTCGACATCGCCCGCGGCGAGATCATGGCCATCGC
>NZ_QAIQ01000667.1:0-574 GCF_003061105.1 Arthrobacter sp. HMWF013 | reverse complement strand
TCATGGCCATCGCCGGCGTCCAGGGCAACGGCCAGACAGAGCTGACCGAAGCCATCCTGGGACTCCAGGAACGCGTTCACGGCTCCATCCTGCTCGACGGGGAAGAGCTCCTGGGCCGCAGCGTCAAGGAAGTCCTTAACGCCGGCGTCGGCTTCGTCCCGGAAGACAGGTCCGTGGACGGCCTGATCGGCACCTTCTCGATCGCCGAAAACCTGATCCTGGACCGGTACGACCAGGCGCCGTTCGCCAAGGGCATCAGCATGAGCCCCGCCAAGGTGCTGGAGAACGCCAAAACCCGGATCGACGAATTCGACGTCCGCACCCCGTCAGGTTCGCTGGCGGCCGGCACCCTGTCCGGCGGAAACCAGCAGAAAGTCGTCATGGCCCGGGAGCTCTCCCGGCCGCTACGGCTTTTCATCGCCTCCCAGCCCACCCGCGGCGTCGATGTCGGGTCCATCGAATTCCTGCACAAGCGCATTGTGGCCGAGCGGGACCAAGGCACGCCCGTGATGATCGTCTCCACCGAACTGGACGAGGTGATTGAGCTCGCGGACCGGATCGCCGTCCTCTACAA
>NZ_QAIQ01000666.1 GCF_003061105.1 Arthrobacter sp. HMWF013 | reverse complement strand
AAGCTCGCCCAGCCGCAGCGACGACCCCACCGCGTGGGCCGCCGCCGTGGAGAGCATCTGGGCTGACAGTCCCGGCCTGCTTGACCTGGCCGGGGTACCTGCGCCGGATGGCGTGGCGGACGCGCTCGCCAGGATGGGCGTGGAACCGGACTGGGCTCTCGCCGCTCCCGAAGGGGCGAAACTGCCCTTTATCCACCGCCACCTCGATGGTGCGGAGCTGTATTTCGTCAGCAACCAGCTCGAACGGCCGGAAAAGATCACCGCGTCCTTCAGGGGCGACGCCGTTTCCGCCGAGCTGTGGGACCCCGTCCGGGTCGCCCGGACAGCGGTGGCCGTGCGCAGCGAAGCCGGCCGGACCGCCGTTGATCTCCAGCTGGAACCGTTCGGATCGGCGTTCGTCCTCCTGCGCCGCGGGGGCTCAAGCGCCGATGCAGCCACGCCGCGTGCGGGCACCCATGAGCAGCCTGCCACGGCGGAAGTCCTGCTGGAGGGGCCTTGGGAGGTGACGTTCGACGGCGACGGACAGTCGCCGTCGAACGTCACCATGAAGTCCCCGGCACCGTGGAGTGGCCCGGGGGCGGATGCCCAGGCGTTGGATGTGAAGTACTTCTCGGGGACGGCAATGTACCGGCACACCTTCAGCGCCGATTCGGCATTGTTGGAGTCGGAGCGTCGCTTGGTTCTCGAGCTGGGATCCGTCAGCGACCTCGCCGAGGTCCGCGTGAATGGCCACAACGTGGGCACTGTGTGGACGTATCCTTTCCGGATTGACATCACTGACGCCGTCCGTACAGGCGCGAACGCGCTGGAGATCGCGGTGACCAATTCGTGGTGGAACCGGCTGGCGGGTGACGCCGCCGCGGGCGACCAGACCCGTCCGGGCGCTGCCGTCTTTGAGGCGGATGCCGATGTGCTCCCGGCAGGTCTCCATGGACCCGTGCGGCTCGTGTCAGGGGCCATCCATGCTTTCGGCGAGACGCTGCTCCGGCATAAAGATCGACAGCAGCACGCCCGCGCCAAAGATGCAGGCCAGGAGCGCAAAGATCGGCAAGAAGGCGTCTGAGTAGATGGCGGCGACGCCCGCCTGGATCGCCTCGGGCAATTGCTGTACGGCGCGGGGGTCGGTGATGACCGAGCCAGGCAGCCCCAGCATGTTGTTTGCGGAACCCTGCGCGAGCAACGTCGCGAAGAGCCCACCGAACACGGCCGTTCCCACTGTGACGCCCAGTTCCCGCAGATAGCCGATCGACGCCGTCACGCTTCCCACCACGGAATGCGGCATTGCGTTCTGGGCCGCAACCACGGTGATCTGCATGAAACTGCCCACTGCCAGCCCCAATAGGGCCAGGAGAATCCCCACCACTGGCAGCGGCGTCTCCGGTTGGAGGAAGTGGAGGCAGATTGCCGTGGCAGCCGCCAGGGCGGATCCGGCCAGTGGGAACACCTTGTACCGGCCGGTTCGGCTGACGATCCAGCCGCTGAGGTTGGTGGACGCCATGAGTCCGAGAACAAGGGGAAGCAGAATCAGCCCTGCCACGGAAGCCGACGTCGAATAGACCATCTGCACATACGTGGGCAGATACGCCACCACGCTGAAAAGCCCTGCTCCAATGACCAGACCCAAACCCGCCGCATTGACCACTGGCCAGCTCCGAAACATTCCCATTGGTATCAGCGGGTGCTTTGAGCGGATCTCGACAACCACAAAGAGGACGCCGGATACAGCCGTCAACGCTGCAAGGCCGAGCAGCATCCCAGCAGACACGCCGCGTTCCGTGGACAGAGACACCCATGCCACCAAAGCGCAGGTGAATGTCAGCATGAGGGCTGTGCCGGCCCAGTCCACACCTCCTGATGCTCGGACGGAGCGCAGGCGGCGCAGGGAGAAGGCCATGGCCAAGGCAAGCAGCCCAACCGGAAGGTTGATCCAGAACACCCAGCGCCAGCCCACCGTGTCGGTGATGGCACCGCCTACCAAAGGGCTGATGACCGTTGCGATTCCGAAGACAGAACCGAGCGGGCCGAGGTATTTGGGACGTTGCCGGGCCGGGACAAGATCCGCAATGATGGCCGGCGGCAAGACGGCGAGCCCGGCGCCGCCGAGCCCCTGAATGCCGCGGAACAGCGAGAGCTGAAAGATGTCCTGCGCAAACCCACACAGCGCGGAGGCCGCAAGGAAAATGCTCAAAGCAACCATCAGCAACGCAGGCCTGCCAAACCTGTCGCCCAGCCGCCCGTAGACAGGCATCCCCACTGTCATGGCCAAGGTGTAAGCCGTAATTACCCATGCCATGTGACTGGCACCGTCCAACTCGCCCACGACAGTGGGTAACGCCGTAGCCACAATGGTGTGGTCCAGTGCGGCCAGGAGAACGATGATCAGTAGGGCCGCATAGATGCGGCCGATGCGGACCTTCGGCGTGGGACTAAGGGCCTGCCCGGCAGACTCCTCGGGGGATGGCCCCGCGGGAAAACCGACGTCAGCAGACTCGGCATCGGTGTTCAGGGACAAGTGTGAACGGCGCACCGCAACCTCGTTCTGGGAGAGCCAACAAAGCTGGCTCGACACCGGCCAGGTGCGCGTCCAGGGGAATCTGCACCCCGGCCGACGGGCCCTCAGGCCCCAGTGTCCCAACGAACCTACCACCGCAGACCCCGCCGACGAACGGTGTGCAAGCATCAGAATTCGGGATAGCCCGCATACTTTGGAACTATTTCCGCGCCGCGCAATCTCCACGTTTACTTGAGGAAATCTCAACGAAGAGGAGAGCCTGACGATGACACAGATCATCCGTGCTTCCACTGCCGAGACGCAGGAGAGCAGCCCCGAAAACGCCGCCTGGTTCCGATACGTCCTCGGCCAATACCCCACCGGCGTCACCCTGATAACGGC
>NZ_QAIQ01000665.1:7142-8048 GCF_003061105.1 Arthrobacter sp. HMWF013 | reverse complement strand
TCGAGCTCTCCGAGTTCGTCAAGCTCTTCGAAGAGACCTTCGAAGTTACTGCTGCTGCTGTTGCTGTTGCAGGCCCCGCCGGTGGCGGCGCTGCAGAAGAAGCTGAAGAGAAGACCGAATTCGACGTCGTTCTCGAAGCTGCCGGCGACAAGAAGATCGCAGTGATCAAGGAAGTTCGCGCTATCACTTCCCTGGGCCTGAAGGAAGCTAAGGACGTTGTTGACAGCGCTCCGAAGGCTGTTCTCGAAGGTGTCACCAAGGAAGCTGCCGAGAAGGCTAAGGATCAGCTCGAAGCTGCCGGCGCCCGCGTTACCATCAAGTAACTCACGCCGCTTCACGGAAAACCCCGTCCACTTCGGTGGACGGGGTTTTCCTGTCTTAACCCAGTCTTTTCAACCCAACGCGGGGTCACTTAATGCCCGAAAAATGCCGGATATCGAGCCAAAAGTGACCCCGCGTTGCTAGGTCACCGTTACCCCAACGCGGGGTCACTGTTACCCCAACGCGGGGTCACTTAACGCCCGAAAAATGCCGGTTATCGGGCCGAATGTGACCCCGCGTTGCTAGGCAGGGTCGCTGATATCCGCGACCACGGCACCCAGGGCCGCGGTGAGGGCGTCCGCCTGAACGAAAGCGCTGTAGCCGTGCTCACCGGCGCCCATGGAGATCCGGCGCCCGGCCATGGTGGCGTCCGCGTACACGGGCCAGGCGTTGGTGCTGCCGAGCGGGGTGATGGTGCCGCGCTCGTAACCCGTTGCATCAAACGCCACGTCCGCCGGCGGCAGCGACAGCTTGTTGACGCCCACCAGGTTCCGGAGCTTCGGCCACGAGATCTGCCGGTCGCCCGGGATAAGCGCGAACAGGAACGTCCCGTCCTTGTGCTTGACCACCAGGGACTTCACGATC
>NZ_QAIQ01000665.1:0-7132 GCF_003061105.1 Arthrobacter sp. HMWF013 | reverse complement strand
GTCCAGATCGTTGAGCGGCTGGCCGCCAGGCTCCCGGCGGCCAGCCGCTCAACGATCTGGACCTCCAGGCCGCGCGCTGCGGCGTCCGCCAGGAAACGCTGACGTCCGACGGCGGTGCTCCCGTTACCGGCCTGCCCCACCATCAGTCCCGGTACAGCAGAAGGGCTTCGCCCTGCCCGCCGCCCCCGCACAGGGAGACCGCGGCTTTGCCGGTGCCGCGCCGTTTAAGCTCGTGGGCGGCGTGGAGGGCCAGCCTTGCGCCTGATGCACCGATCGGGTGGCCCAGCGCAATGGCGCCGCCGTGGATGTTGCACTGCTCCAGCGGGTAGTCCAGATCCTTGAGCGACTGGACGGCCACGGACCCGAATGCTTCGTTGATTTCAATGAAGTCCAGGTCAGCGGTGCTCCAGCCGGCTCGCGCCAGGGCATCTTTGATCGCGTTTGACGGCTGGGAGTGCAGTGAATTGTCCGGGCCTGCCACCTGCCCGGGCTTTCCGAGGACGGCCAGGTATTCCAGTCCGTTCTCCTCGGCAAACCGGCGCGATGCCAGAACAAGTGCGGAGGCGCCGTCGGACAGGGGGGAGGAGTTGCCGGCCGTGATGGTGCCGTCCGTGACGAACGCGGCGCGCAGCCCGGCGAGGGATTCGATGGACGTGTTGGGCCGTACACCTTCGTCTGCGGAGACGACGATGGGATCGCCCTTGCGCTGCTTGACGCTGATTGGTGCGATCTCGTCGTCGAAGATTCCATTTTTTGCCGCAAGCGCGGCGCGCTGGTGCGACTGGGCTGCCACGTTGTCCTGCGAGGCGCGGTCGATCCCCAGCGCGAGGTTCCTGGTTTCGGTGGACAGGCCCATGGACTGGCCGTCGAAAGCGTCGGTGAGGCCGTCATGGGCAGCCACGTCCAGGGCCTGGATGGCGCCGTAGGTCCAGCCCTGCCGTGAGCCCGGGAGCAGGTGCGGGGCGCGGGTCATGGATTCCTGGCCGCCGGCCACCACCACCGTGGCATCGCCGCTGCGGATCAGCCGGGCGGCGTCAATAACGGCAGTCAGCCCGGACAGGCACACCTTGTTGATGGTGACGGTGGGAACGTTCCAGCCGATGCCTGCGGCGATGGCGCTCTGGCGCGCCGGGTTCTGGCCGGCGCCGGCCTGCAGCACCTGGCCCATGATCACGGCGTCCACCTGGCCGGCGTCGATGCCGCTCGCGGCAACCGCGGCCTTAATAGCGTGTGCACCGAGTTCGACGGCGGTGAAGCCCGCCAGTTGCCCGTTGAGCCGGCCCTGCGGTGTGCGTACCCCGGCCAGGATGACAACGTCAGTGTTGTCTGTGGAATTGCCCATTGTTATCTTCCAACCCTCGTTGTGTTGTTCGATCTGATCCTCTGTAGCCCAAGGCTATCGTGATCACCGTCACCTAATGATCCAAACGCCGGGGCCGTGCAGTGCATTCCGGCCCCGGTCGGGAGAGGGCCTCGGGGGAGAAGTACCCATGCACGGAATGTGCAGGACGCGGCTTGCGTGCGTAGGGTGGACGGCGACGACAACGCAGAACAGACAGCGCACAACAGCCATGGAACAACAGGGAGCAGCATCTTGAAGAAAATCCTCGCCGCGGCGGCCGTCGCTTGCCTCGCCGGACTGACCGGGTGCAGCGTTTCCACTCCAGCCCCGGACAGCACCACGGCGTCCCCGGCCCCTGCTGTTTCCGCCCCCGCAAGCACCCAGGCATCGCCGTCGCGGTCTTCCACAGCGTCGGCTGCGCCCCAGGCCGGCGGGGCCAAGGAGGCATGCGAGCTGTTCAATTCCTTGTACGTCCAGTACCGCGCTGCCGGGAGCGACCCCGAAGCCCATGAGGACGTGTACCGGGCGGCACGCGATGTCAAAGATGACTACTCCGGGAACCTGAAGGCGCTGTTTACCACCCTTGGCGCCCTCGCCATCGACCATTCGTCCGTTGCCGATACCGGCGGCCAGCCGGCCCAGGCATCCAAGGATGCCGTCCGTGACGCCGTCTTTGCGAACGCCGGCGCCTGCACCGCTGAGGGCGTGACGCTGACGCTCTGACGCTTCCGGTTGCAGCCGGTTTGCGGGATCCAGGCAGACAAAAAATCAGTGCTTGCAAAAGGTGCTGAAGTGGGGTAGACACGTTAAGGGTTTTGCCGTATCGTAGATATTTGCGTCTTCCCTGTTTACCTTCAGCCTTCATATAGCGGTGGGCTTTGCCTGGCAGCTGACTATTAACGTGCCGTCAACAACGTCACACAATGGTCAGACCGGGCCCCGGGTCATATAGCGGAACCGGATGGTAGCACTGCAGAGACACTCTGCAGGGTGCACAGCGGGGGAGATCTGAAAACGCCTGAAGGTCTGTGGAAGGATCCCTCTTGGTCGCCTCGAGCACCTCTAATGTAAATAACACTGCCACCGCTATCGCATCGAACACCACTGATGGTGCCACTCGCCGGCTCTCATTCGCAAAGATTCACGAACCTCTTGACGTTCCGAATCTGCTTGCCCTGCAGACAGACAGCTTTGACTGGCTGGTCGGCAATGAACGCTGGCAGGCACGCGTTGCGAAAGCTGTTGAAGAAAACGATCTCAGCGTAGCCACTTCGTCCGGACTCTCGGACATCTTTGAAGAGATCTCCCCGATCGAGGATTTCCAGGGCACCATGTCCCTGAGCTTCTCCGATCCGGAGTTCGCTGATCCCAAATACACCATGGCTGAGTGCAAGGACCGGGACGCAACTTACTCGGCTCCGCTGTACGTCAAGGCCGAGTTCATGAACAACAACACGGGCGAAATCAAGCAGCAGACCGTGTTCATGGGTGACTTCCCGCTGATGACCGAGAAGGGCACCTTCGTTGTCAACGGCACCGAGCGTGTCGTCGTCTCCCAGCTGGTCCGTTCACCGGGCGCCTACTTTGAGCGCACCGCTGACAAGACCAGTGACAAGGACATCTTCACTGCAAAGATCATCCCGTCCCGCGGTGCATGGTTTGAACTCGAGATCGACAAGCGCGATCAGGTCGGCGTCCGCCTCGACCGCAAGCGCAAGCAGTCCGTCACGGTTCTGCTGAAGGCCCTTGGCTGGACCGAAGGCCAGATCCTCGAAGAGTTCGGCCAGTACGACTCCATGCGCGCAACGCTGGAGAAGGACGCCACCGAAACCCGCGAAGACGCGTTGCTGGACATCTACCGGAAGCTGCGACCAGGCGAGCCGCCCACAGTCGAGGCTGCCCAGTCCCTGCTGGACAACCTGTACTTCAACTCCAAGCGCTACGATCTGGCCAAGGTTGGCCGTTACAAGATCAACCGCAAGCTTGGCATCGACCGCTCCCTTGGCGACAAGGAAGCTTCGGTCCTGCACGTTGAAGACATCGTTGCGATGATCAAGTTCCTCGTTGCCCTGCACGCCGGCGAAAAGACCCTCACGGGCAAGCGCGACGGCCAGGACCACGAGCTGCGCGTCGAGATCGATGACATCGACCACTTCGGCAACCGCCGCATCCGCGCCGTCGGCGAGCTCATCGAGAACCAGGTCCGCACCGGCCTGTCCCGTATGGAGCGCGTTGTCCGCGAGCGTATGACCACGCAGGACGTCGAGGCCATCACGCCGCAGACCCTGATCAACATCCGCCCGGTTGTTGCAGCCATCAAGGAGTTCTTCGGAACGTCCCAGCTGTCCCAGTTCATGGACCAGAACAACCCGCTTTCGGGTCTGACCCACAAGCGCCGTCTGTCCGCGCTTGGCCCGGGTGGTCTGTCCCGTGACCGCGCAGGCATGGAAGTCCGCGACGTTCACCCGTCCCACTACGGACGTATGTGCCCCATCGAAACTCCTGAAGGCCCGAACATTGGCCTGATCGGTTCGCTGGCGTCCTACGGCCGCATCAACCCGTTCGGCTTCATCGAGACTCCTTACCGTCTCGTCTCCGAAGGCGTTGTCTCCGATGAGGTCCAGTACCTCACCGCCGACGACGAAGCAGAGGTCCTGATCGCACAGGCCAACGCTCCGCTGGATGAGAACAAGAAGTTCGCCGAAGAGACCGTCCTGGTCCGCGCCCGTGGTGGTGGAGGCGAGCCTGTGCTCGTTCCCGCCGGCGAGGTCGAGTTCATGGACGTTTCCCCGCGCCAGATGGTGTCTGTGGCTACGGCCCTGATCCCGTTCCTGGAGCATGACGATGCAAACCGCGCGCTCATGGGTGCCAACATGCAGCGCCAGGCTGTGCCGCTGGTCCGTTCCGAGGCTCCCTTCGTGGGCACCGGCATGGAGCGCGCCGCCGCCGTCGACGCCGGTGATGTCACCATCGCCAAGAAGGCCGGTGTGGTCACCGAGGTCTCCGCTGAGCTGGTCATCGTGCTTAACGACGACGGCACGGAAACCAACTACCGCATCAACAAGTTCGCACGCTCCAACCAGGGCAACTGCTACAACAACCGCGTCCTGGTCAACGAAGGCCAGCGCCTCGAAGTCGGCGGCATCATCGCCGACGGCCCGGCAACGGACCAGGGCGAGCTCGCCCTCGGTAAGAACCTGCTCGTGGCATTCATGTCATGGGAAGGCCACAACTTCGAGGACGCCATCATCCTCTCGCAGCGCATTGTTGCCGAAGACGTTCTTTCCTCTATCCACATCGAGGAGCACGAGATCGATGCCCGCGACACCAAGCTTGGTGCCGAGGAAATCACCCGTGACATCCCCAACGTGTCCGAGGAAGTCCTGGCAGGCCTGGACGAGCGCGGCATCATCCACATCGGTGCCGAGGTCGAAGCCGGCGACATCCTGGTCGGAAAGGTCACCCCGAAGGGTGAAACCGAACTGACCCCGGAAGAGCGCCTGCTGCGAGCCATCTTCGGTGAGAAGTCCCGCGAAGTGCGCGACACCTCCCTGAAGGTGCCCCACGGCGAGTCCGGCACCGTTATCGGTGTCCGCGTCTTCGACCGCGACCAGGACGACGAGCTGCCCCCCGGCGTGAACCAGCTGGTCCGCGTCTACGTGGCTGCCAAGCGCAAGATCACCGACGGCGACAAGCTCGCCGGCCGTCACGGCAACAAGGGCGTTATCTCCAAGATCCTCCCGATCGAGGACATGCCCTTCCTTGCCGACGGTACCCCCGTTGATATCGTCCTGAACCCGCTGGGTGTTCCGGGCCGTATGAACGTCGGCCAGGTGCTCGAAACGCACCTCGGCTGGGTTGCCAAGACCGGTTGGAAGATCGAAGGCGAGCCGGAGTGGATCAAGCAGCTGCCGAACCTGCCGCGCGAGAGTGGCCAGACCACTGTTGCAACGCCGGTGTTCGACGGCGCCCGTGAAGAAGAAATCACCGGCCTGCTGGACTCCACCAACGTGACCCGCGACGGCGACCGCCTGATCAACTCCTCCGGCAAGACCCGCTTGTTCGACGGCCGCTCCGGCGAGCCGTTCCCGGATCCGATCTCGGTCGGCTACATGTACATCCTGAAGCTCCACCACCTGGTGGACGACAAGATCCACGCCCGCTCCACCGGCCCGTATTCCATGATCACGCAGCAGCCGCTGGGTGGTAAGGCGCAGTTCGGTGGCCAGCGCTTCGGTGAAATGGAAGTGTGGGCGCTCGAAGCTTACGGCGCCGCCTACACGCTCCAGGAACTGCTCACGATCAAGTCCGATGACATCCATGGTCGTGTGAAGGTCTACGAAGCAATCGTCAAGGGCGAGAACATCCCTGAGCCGGGCGTTCCTGAGTCCTTCAAGGTCTTGATCAAGGAAATGCAGTCGCTGTGCCTGAACGTGGAAGTACTTTCCACGGACGGAACCACAATTGAAATGCGTGACTCTGATGACGCAGTCTTCACGGCTGCGGAAGAACTGGGCATCGATCTGTCTCGTGCAGAGCCCAGTTCCGTAGAAGAGGTCTAGTCAGGGGGTGTACGACGGCGGGTGACCACCCGCCGTCGTACGCCACCTCCCTCTTCCCGTAACCCAAGACTTCAGAATTTAGAGAACAAGAGAGAACAGGGACCATATGTCCAGCGAATCCTCCTTCGGCCTCATGCAGATCGGCCTCGCCACCGCGGATGACATCCGTGGCTGGTCTTACGGCGAGGTTAAGAAGCCGGAAACCATCAACTACCGCACGCTCAAGCCCGAGAAGGACGGCCTCTTCTGCGAGAAGATCTTCGGCCCTTCCCGCGACTGGGAATGCTACTGCGGTAAGTACAAGCGCGTGCGCTTCAAGGGCATCATCTGCGAGCGGTGTGGCGTTGAAGTCACCCGCGCAAAGGTCCGCCGTGAGCGCATGGGCCACATCGAGCTGGCCGCCCCGGTCACGCACATCTGGTACTTCAAGGGTGTTCCGTCCCGCCTGGGCTACCTCCTTGACCTGGCGCCGAAGGACCTCGAAAAGGTCATCTACTTCGCTGCCTACATGATCACCAGCGTTGACGCTGATGCACGCCACGAGGAACTGCCCAACCTTCAGGTTGAGCACGACATCGAGAAGAAGCAGCTGATCGACAACCGCGACTCCGATATCGCCACGATCGCCCGTGACCTCGAAAACGAGATCGCGCGCCTCGAAGGTGAAGGTGCCAAGGCTGCCGACAAGAAGAAGGCCCGCGACTCCGCCGACCGCCAGATGGCCAACGTGCGTAAGCGCGCTGACGCTGAGATCGAGCGCCTCGAGCAGGTCTGGGACCGCTTCAAGAACCTCAAGGTCGCTGACCTCGAAGGCGACGAAGGCCTCTACCGCGAGCTGCGCGACCGCTACGGCATGTACTTCGAAGGCTCCATGGGTGCCGAAGCGATCAAGAAGCGTCTTGAGAACTTCGACATGCAGGCCGAGTCGGACCTGCTGCGCGACATCATCGCCAACGGCAAGGGCCAGCGCAAGACCCGCGCCCTGAAGCGCCTGAAGGTGGTCAACGCGTTCCTGACCACCAGCAACAGCCCGCTTGGCATGGTTCTGGACGCCGTCCCGGTGATTCCGCCGGAACTGCGCCCGATGGTCCAGCTGGACGGTGGCCGCTTCGCGACCTCCGACCTCAACGACCTCTACCGCCGTGTGATCAACCGCAACAACCGGCTCAAGCGACTGCTTGACCTGGGCGCTCCGGAGATCATCGTCAACAACGAGAAGCGCATGCTT
>NZ_QAIQ01000664.1 GCF_003061105.1 Arthrobacter sp. HMWF013 | reverse complement strand
TCTCCAGCGAGCCGATGACCGGGAGTTTGGGTCCCATGTGCTCGGAGATTTTATCCGTCAGCTTGGCCTCGCCACGGAAGAGCTTGGAGGTGAGGGTCCGTTCATCAACGGCGCCGAGGACCTCGCCCATCACCACGGGCGGTTCCTGCGAGAGGACCGGGATGTGGCTGACGCCGAACTCGTTCATGATGTTGATGACATCGCGGACGGATTCGTTCGGGTGGATGTGGACCAGGGCCGGCATTTCGCCGGTCTTGGACTTGATGACCTCACCCACGGACGCTTCCTCGCCGCCGGACAGGAAGCCGTAGGAACGCATCCATTGGTCGTTGAAGATCTTGGCGAGGTAGCCGCGGCCGGAGTCCGGGAGGATGACCACCACAACGGCGCTTTCGGGCAGGTCGCGGGCCGTCTTCAGCGCAGCCACCACGGCCATGCCGGACGAGCCGCCCACCAGCAGCCCTTCCTCACGGGCCAGCCTGCGGGTCATGGCAAAGGAGTCGGCATCACTGACGGCAATGACCTGGTCCGGGACCGCTTTGTCGTAGTTGGCCGGCCACATGTCCTCGCCGACGCCTTCAACGAAGTACGGGCGCCCCGTGCCGCCGGAGTAGACCGATCCTGCGGGGTCCGCCCCGATGATCCTGACCACGCCGCCGTCGGACTCCGGACGGTCCGCAGAGACTTCCTTGAGGTACCGTCCGGTCCCGGTGATGGTGCCGCCGGTGCCGGCGCCGATCACGCAGTGCGTGATCCGGCCGTCGGTGTCCCGCCAGATTTCCGGGCCCGTGGTCTCGTAGTGGCTGCGCGGGGCGGCCGGGTTGGAGAACTGGTCAGGCTTGTAGGCGCCCGGAGTTTCCGTCACCAGGCGGTCCGAGACGCTGTAGTAGCTTTGCGGGCTGTCCGGGGCAACAGAGGTTGGCGTCACCACAACTTCGGCACCGTAGGCGGCCAGGACGGCGCGCTTGTCCTCGCCCACCTTGTCCGGGACCACGAAAATGCATTTGTAGCCCTTTTGCTGCGCCACCAGGGCCAGGCCCACTCCGGTGTTGCCGGATGTTGGCTCCACGATGGTCCCGCCGGGGAGCAGTTTGCCGTCGCGTTCGGCATCCTCGATCATCTTGATCGCAATGCGGTCTTTGATGGAACCGCCGGGGTTCAGGTACTCCAGCTTGACCAGGACGGTGGCTTTGACGCCGTCGGTCACGTGGTTGAGTCTAATGAGCGGGGTATTGCCGATGAGGTCCAGGACGGACTGGGCGTACTTCATAGGTACAAAGTTACCGTCTCCTCACCGGCGGCCGATTCAGGGCGCAGCCGGCAGGTTCTCCCACAGTCCCATGACGTTTCCCTCGGTGTCCCTGAAGTAGGCGAAGAAGCCCATGTCCGGGATGGTGTTCTTGGGCATCACCACCGAACCGCCCAGCTCTTCGACCGTCCTCAACGTTGCATCGATGTCCGGCACGTCAACGGTGATGATGGGGTTCACCAGGTCCCCTTCCCTGCCCATCAGGCCGCCGTTGATGGCTCCGGGCTCTTTGGGCAGGCTGGTTGCCTCGTCAGTGGGCGTCGTGGTGACCGCGTTGTAGTTCATTTCCGGCATGGGGTTGATCTTCCAGCCGAAGGCCTCGCTGTAGAAATTCCTTGCCCGCTCCTGATCGTCCGCGGGGATCTCAAAATGTACCACTCCACCCATTGCGCTCACCTGACAGCTAGAAGGGACGGCGCGGTGGCTGCCGCGCCACACTGGGGAGTCTAGTTCGGCACGGAACGCCCGTTAGGGTCTTTGGTCCCTCCTTCCGGCCACATTCACGGCGCCGGTGTCAGCCCCGCGTGGGATCATGGTTCAGTGACCATCGCAGAGCTCCCCGCCGGCCTGGCCGCCGCGGCGGACGCCTCCCTGCGGTGGTATCCGGACGGCCCTTACAGCCTTTCCCAGACCCTCGGGGTTCTGCTCAGGGGCACCGGCGACCCCTCGTTTTCCACCCGCCCGGACGGGTTTTGGACCGCTTTTACGACGGCGGATGGACCCGTCACGCTGCGCCTGAGGTTCACGGCGGGCGGCGGCCTGCGGGAGGCCCACGTGGATGCCCAGGCCTGGGGTCCCGGGGCTGGGGCCGGCATCTCCGGCGTGCCCAGGTTGCTGGGCTCCGCGGATGACTGGTCGGCCTTTGACGAGCCGGCCTTCCACGCC
>NZ_QAIQ01000663.1 GCF_003061105.1 Arthrobacter sp. HMWF013 | reverse complement strand
TCCAGCTTCCAGCCGAACCGGTCCTCCTGATTGTGGGGGATTCCTACACCGCGGGGGTGGGCGCAGACGCTGAAGACCAGGGCTGGGCGTACCATGTGGCCGGCGAGCTCGGCTTCCCCACCAACATTGACGGCGTGGGCGGAACCGGCTTCGCGTGGGGCGGCGGGCAGGATGACCGCGGCCTTGAATACGGTGTCCGGCTGCAGGAAATCGCTGCCACGGAACCGGCGTTCGTCCCCAACCTCCTGATTCTTCAGGGCGGACAGAACGATGCTGTGGCCAACGATCCCGCTGCAGTGGAGGCCGCCACCACCGAGACCATCGAAACGGCCCGCACGCTCTGGCCGGGCGTCCAGGTGGTTGTCCTGGGGCCCTCCGCGCCGCAGCCTTTGGCAGAGCAGCTCCGCGACGCCAACAACGCCGTCCGGGCGGGTGCCGCGGCGGCTCAGGCACCGTTCATCGACGCCTACGGTGCCGGCTGGTTCACGGCGGCGAACAGCCAGCAGTTCTACACCGACGGCGCCCACGTGGACACCGCAGGTCACCGGTACATTGCTGACAAGTTCCTGGAAGTGTGGAACACCCTGGTCCGATGAGCCGCCCTCTGCCAGGGACCCGTGGGTAGAATCAAAGGCCAAGAAGAACGCAAGTGCTTTCCGGAGGTACGGAGTAACAATGTCAGAATGGCTCGACGTCGGCGCGGACAACTACGTGCTGGTCACCGAAGGTTCACTGTTGAATACCGGCCTGATTGTGGGCTCGGAGCGGGCCATGGTGATCGATACGGGCTGCGGGCCCCGGCAGGGGCAGGAGATCCTGGCCGCGGTGCGGGAGAAGACGGACCTGCCGCTCGTCGTCGTCAACACCCACGCCCACTACGATCACTTCTTCGGCAACGCCGTGTTCGCTACCGACGGCGCCACGGAGTTCTGGGCGCACGAGAACTGTGCGCGCGAGATTGAGGCGCACGGGGACCTGCAGCGCCGGTTTGTGGGAACGCTGGAGCCGGAGATGTCCACCGGTGAGGGCGAGAACGTGGAACTGGTGGTTCCCAACGCGATCGTCCGGGACCAGCCCGTGCTGGTGGACCTGGGCGGCGTGACCGCCACGCTCTTCTACCTGGGCCGCGGCCACACCGACGGCGACCTCCTGGTGGGCAGCCCCACCACCCTCTTCGTGGGCGACCTCGTGGAGCAGGGCGCGCACCCGTCCTTCGAGGACTCCTTCCCGGAGGACTGGGCCGATTCGCTCCGGCACATTTCCGCGCTGCGCCACCGCTACGAATTCCTGGTCCCCGGCCACGGCGAGCTGTGCAGCGACCAGTTTGTCCGGACCATGGCCAACACCATGACCACCGCCGTCCGCCAGGCGACGCAGTCCATCCGCGAAACCCCCACCGACGCCACCAAGGCCATCCCGGTGCTGCCGTACGGCCCCGAGCAGTCGCGCTGGTTCATCAAACGCCTGCAGGAGACGCGGCCGCTGCACTAGGTTGTAGACGGACAAGAACAGCCCTGGCCGACTGGCCGGGGCTGTTCTTTTGGTGGTGGTGTTTTGGGTTCCGGCGGCTGCTAAGTAGAGGCCACCGAGAGGGCTTCCGTGTCCGCCCCGGGGAAGGCGATTGCTGCCGTGGTTCCCTCACCCCTGGTGCTGAGCAGGGTGATGTTCCCCCTGTGGTTTTCGATGATGGATTTGGTGATGGCCAGTCCCAGACCGGCGCCAGGAATAGCGGAAGAATGTGAGCCGGCGGCCCGGAAGAACCGGGTGAATGCCTGGGCGAGTTCTTCCTCGGTCATTCCGGTTCCGGTGTCGGCGACTTCGCAACTGAGCTGGTTTCCGGTGGTGCTGACCCGGACGGTGATGGTGCCGCCTTTGGGGGTGTATTTGACGGCATTCGAGATCAGGTTGTCTATGGCTTGGCCGATGCGGTCCGGGTCAAACCGTCCGGTGGTTTGACCCTCTGTTTCCAGCGAAAGGATGACGCCACCGGCCTTGGCTTTGGGCTGGGCGGCTTCGACGCTGTGGGCGGCCACCTCGGCAAGGTCGGCCGGACGGGGGTCGACGGTCAAGGCACCGGAGGCGATGGTGAGCAGATCGCCGACCAGGTTCAGCAGGCGTTCGGCGTTGCGTTTGGCCACGGTCAGGTAGTGGTCCATGTCCGGGTCCAAAGGTTTCTCGTCCAGCGCCAGGGCAAGGTATCCCAGGATCGACGTCAGGGGCGTGCGCAATTCGTGGGAGACGCTGGCCACGAACTGGTCTTTCGCCGACAGCGCTTCCACCAGCGCCGTGACATCGGTGAAAGCGAGAACTGCGCCGGCGTGCTCCCCGTCGGAGTCCTTGATGAGCCTGCAGGTGGCCGAGTAGGCCCGTTGCCTGCTTCCGGTTCCGATCCAGATCAGTTCGTCGGTGAAGGCCTCGCCTCTGGCGGCGCGGGTCCTGGG
>NZ_QAIQ01000662.1 GCF_003061105.1 Arthrobacter sp. HMWF013 | reverse complement strand
TCTCCGGACCGCTCGCCGAAAAGTACGGCCGCCGCAAGATGCTGCTGGCCGTCACCGGAGGCATCTTCGTCTTCGGCCTGCTGTTCGTCCCGCTGTTCAGCGGCGGCTTTGTGGGCACCATGGCTCTGCTCATCATCGGCTTCTCGCTGATGGGCTTGACGTTCGGTCCCATGGGTGCGCTGCTGCCGGAACTGTTCCCCACCAACGTGAGGTACACCGGCTCAGCCGTGAGCTACAACGTGTCCAGCATCCTGGGCGCTGCAGTGGCTCCGTTCATCGCTGTGGCCCTGTGGGAACTTGCTGACGGCAGCCCTGTGCTGGTGGGCGTCTACCTCACTGCCATGTCGGTGCTGACGCTCATCGCCCTCTTCGTGAGCAAGGAAACCCGCGACCTGGACTACGAGAACAACGTAGCCTGACGCCCCGGCGCCGGACGTTAAACCCCGGCCAGTGACGGCATGCCCGGCGTGATCCCTGAAGTACCAGGGAACGCGCCGGGCTTTGCTGTGTCCGGGGGCCACCCGGTGGGGGAGTAACGGACGACGGCGGGACTCCGGTCCGCGGGGCAGTCATCAGCCGGCGTAGCGGGCAACGAAGTTGCGGAGGATCTTCATGGGCTCTGTGGCGGTGTATTTCCGGGCGTGCGCCATGAGCTCCTCGGCGGACTCCGGCGGGAAGTATCCGGCATTCCGGTAGATGTCGATCCTGGTGACCAGCCCCTCCGCATCCAGTTCCGGGTGAAACTGTGTGGCGTACAGGTTCTGCCTGATCCGGAACATGTGGACAGGGCAGGCCTGGGATGATGCCAGCAACACCGCGTGCGGGGGCAATGTGGTGCATGCTTCCTTGTGCCCGGTGAAGGCGGTGAAACGGCGTGGCATGCCCTGCAGGAGCGGATCCGAGAGCCCGGCCTCTGTCAGCTCGATTTCCACGCCTCCCAGCTGTTCGCCGAAGGTTCTGTCGATCACAGCACCCTGGTGCCTGCCCAGCGTTCCCACGCCGTAGCAGGCGCCGAGGAAGGGGAAGTCCAGGTCCACCAGCCTGTCCAGCAGGGCAGCCAACTCCCGCTCCACCCGGTGCTGGGTGGCGCTCTTCTGGTCCGGCGGGTCGCTGGAGGTAAAAGGGCTGCCACCCACGATGACGCCCGAGTAGCCCGCCAGGTCAAGGTCCGGCAGGGGAGCGGACTCCAGCCGGATGCGGTGCAGCTGCTCCGGCGCCAGCTGCCCGTACCTCAGGTAGGCGGCGTACTCGTCCTCGGCAGCGGCATCTTCGGCCCGGGAGGCCAGGAGCAGGAAAGGCTTCACACGCTAAGTGTGCCC
>NZ_QAIQ01000661.1 GCF_003061105.1 Arthrobacter sp. HMWF013 | reverse complement strand
CCGTCAAGGACGAGCGTGGGCACCGGGTGGATCGCCACGCCGTCGGACGCCGTGAACCCCAGGTGGCGGAACCCCCGGTCCCGTCCGACGAACGACGCCACAAAGTCGTTGGCAGGAGCACGCAGGATTTCCTCGGGAGTGGCGTACTGGGCCAGTTTGCCGCCCACGGCAAAAACAGCCACCTTGTCCCCCAGGACGGTGGCTTCATCAATATCGTGGGTGACGAAAACAATGGTTTTGGCAAGGTCCTTCTGCAGCCTCAGCAGCTCCTGCTGCAGTTCGTCGCGCACTACCGGATCCACGGCGCTGAACGGCTCATCCATCAGAAGGACAGGCGGATCGGCGGCGAGCGCCCGGGCTACGCCGACGCGCTGCTGCTGACCGCCGGAGAGTTGGGACGGGTACCGCTTGCCGAGCGCGGACGCCAGCCCGACGACGTCGAGCAGTTCTTCGGCACGCTTGCGGGCTTCAGTCTTGGAAACGCCGTTGAGGCGCGGCACGGTGGCGATGTTGTCCAGCACGGAGCGGTGGGGCATCAGGCCGGAGGACTGCATCACGTATCCCATGGAACGCCGCAGTTCGGCAGCCGGGACGCTGGTCACGTCCCGCCCATCCACGGTGATTACACCGGAGGTTGGTTCCACCATCCGGTTGATCATCCGCAGCGAGGTGGTCTTTCCGCAGCCGGAAGGACCCACGAAGACGGTGATGGAACCTTTGTCGATGGACATGGTGAGCTGGTCCACGGCCGGATTCCCGCCCTGATACTGCTTGGTGACGCTCTGGAACTCAATCATGGCTTGGTCCATTCTGCGGACTTTCCCGTTCTGTTGGATGGCATCGGACAGTGGAGAAAGCTGGTCATCAGCACACTGATATTTACGGTAACGCAATCCGTTCCCAGCGTAACCAGTACTGAAGGCAATCCGGGCAAGAGAATCCCTACTGTAATCATTCGGAGCCGGGGCCCGCGCGGATGGGAAGCAGTCACTTGCCCTTACCCGGCCACCTGCCTGGGCCTAGAGTTGGACTGTGACCAACCTGGAAGCCGCTCCCCAAGAGGATATTTGCCCGCCCGCCGGCCCTGAGGGGATCTCGGGGCCATGCGTGGTGCTGTGGCCCGAACGTGAGGTTCCGCTGGGAGGCGTCCGGGCAATGAACGTCCGGAGAACCCTTCCCCAGCGCGGCCTGCCAACCATCGGCGCCTGGTGTTTCCTGGACAGCTTCGGTCCGGACAGGACAGCCATGTCTGTCCTTCCCCATCCGCACATCGGGCTGCAGACGGTCACGTGGCCGCTGGCCGGGAACATCCGGCACCGGGACAGCGTCGGCAGCGATGTCGTGGTCCGTCCCGGTGAGCTCAACATCATGACCGCGGGG
>NZ_QAIQ01000084.1 GCF_003061105.1 Arthrobacter sp. HMWF013 | reverse complement strand
CCCTGGGAGTGTTCGGGGCCGGTGGTGCTTTAGTCGTCATCGGATTGCCGGTCGTCGAGACATCGCCGGACCACTCCCTGACGGCAGCCGGACTTTTTCTCCAACTCGCAGCCGCACTTGCCATCGGGGTCATGATGGTTCCCCGGCCGGCCAACGAACGGGACTGGGTAGCCACTGCCTGGGAGGCTCTGCCTCTTGGCGTCTCTGTGGTTACCGCCGCGGCCGCCTTCCAGGCCGTGTCGCAGCGTGCCGGAAACCTGTCGCTCGTCCTGGTGGTTGCCTATCTGATGGTCACAGCGCCGCGGTTGCGCATCCGCCAGCACCGCTGGACGTACTGGTGGCTGGGCCGGGCGGCGGCCACGGTCCTCGTCCTCACGGCCTTTCACCAGTTGCGGGCGGAGAACGGCGCACTGTTCTTCGCGGAAGCGGTTGTTCAACCCGCCACGGTCCTCCTCACTGTCCTGGCTCTCCAGCTGAGCCTTCCCCTGATCGCCGCCGCCCGCCGTCGTGCTCCCCGGTATGTCCTCGCTGATGCGGGAGCTGTGCTGCTTGTCCAGCTTGTGTGCAGCGCCACGCTGGCCCCGGGAGATTCCACAGACTGGCAGGGGACCTGGGCTATTGGTCTTGTTGCTTTATGCGCCGCGGCCGCAAGCTACTTTCTCCGCAGCGAGCCAGGTGCACTGTGGCTGGCCCCGGCAGCCTCGGTCCTGCTGCTTGCACTCTCGGGCGGCGGACTCCTGGAGGTCGAACTGATCCTCGGAGTGTTCGCCGTTTACTCCACCCTGATGGTGGTGGCCGAACCGCAGCGCATCCGGAAAGGCTGGTACTTTGTGGCGGCCCGCGTCCTGACCGCGGCCCTCGCGCTGGTGCTCAGCTACGACCTCACGGCGTCGCCCACCGTGGTTTCCCTGACATTCGCCGTGGTGCTGGCAGCCCAGCACGCGGTCCGCTGGATCATGCGCACCCGGCTCACCGAGGTACCGTTCCAGCAGGCGGCGGTCTGGATCACCCTGGCCGGCCAGGCCCTGCTGCCGCTGGCGTACATCGTGGGGCCGGGGATCACCACCGCTCTTGGACGGGACGACGACGGCGGGCGCTGGGTTGTGCTGCTGGAGCTGCTGATGCTTCTGGCTTCCGCCGTGGTGGCGAGGAAACTCTTTATTGCCCGCGGCGCGCTGTACTTCGGCGTGTACGCAGTGCTGTTCGGGGTTCTTGCCTTGGGCCCGCTGGTCACCTTCGGCGGGACGTTCCTGGTGTCGCCAGTGCTGGGCCACACCGGAACTGCCGCGACCTTGTTGTTGCTGGCAGTGCTTGCATCCTTTGCCGGCATCATGCGGCGCCGGCGGAACGTGCCGGTGGAGGACGTTGAGCACTGGCTGTGGCTGGTCGCGGCCGGGCTGTCCGGCGTGATTGCTGTGCTCATCTCGCCACCCGCTGAGGACTGGGTCCTGGGG
>NZ_QAIQ01000660.1:11571-12102 GCF_003061105.1 Arthrobacter sp. HMWF013 | reverse complement strand
CTGTGATCGTTCTCCTGCAGCTTGCGCTCGTGGAACCGTACGCTGCCATGACGACGGCGGTCCGCCAGTACCCTGCCCTTCGTGCAGTCATGCGGCGCGTCGCGGAGTCCGGAGTCCTTGATGGCACTGCGGAGGCCGCTGAGGGGGACGGGCTGTACAACGTCCCGGCCCGCGCCGGCGGCGCCGCCGGTGTGGAGCTGTCCAACCTCGCGGCAGCCTGGCCCGGTGGCGGGACAGTGTTCTCCGGAGTATCCGCCAGTGCCGGGCCGGGCCGCTGGCTCGCGGTGACTGGCCCGTCCGGCGCGGGTAAGTCCACACTCCTCTCGGTGCTCCTGGGGTTCCTCCCGGCAGCGGCCGGCAGGGCCGCGGTGACCGGGACCGCAGCCTGGTGCCCGCAGGAGGCGCACCTGTTCGATTCGACCCTGCGTGGCAACCTCATGCTGGGCGTTCCCGCCCCCGGGGATCAGGCTGAAACCGGGCCCGCGGACTCCCCGGACCACGGCACAGCCTCCTCCGCGGCCCGTGACGCCG
>NZ_QAIQ01000660.1:9387-11544 GCF_003061105.1 Arthrobacter sp. HMWF013 | reverse complement strand
CTCCCGGCGGGACTGGACACCCGGATTGGCCCGGGCGGGTCTTTCCTCAGCGGCGGCGAGCGGCAAAGGCTCGCCGTGGCGCGGACACTCCTGACAGGAGCCGACGTGATCCTGCTGGATGAGCCCACAGCGCATCTGGACGCGGAAGCCGGACGGGACATGCTGGCCGACCTCCGTGCCGGCCTCAAGGACCGCACTGTGGTCATGGTGACCCACAACCCGGCCGACGTCCACCCGGAGGACACCCTTCTGGACCTGTCCGTGGCGTCACGGCCAGGCGGGACGGACCATGCGCGGCTTCCCCATCCGGAGGAGAGCCTCCGCTGAGCCCGATATGCCTGAGCCTGATCTCTGGCCTGGTGTAATAGCCTGATGCCATGATCCAGCAGCCACGAGTGGACTTTCCGCAGCTTCAATGGCGGCCGGCCGCGGCGTCCGACGTCACGGCGTGGGCCGCGCTGATCGCGCGGACGGCCGCTGCGGAACACCCCGTCTGGCATGAACGCGAGGCAGACCTCCAGCAGCACGCGGAGTCCCGGAAGAATCCACTGGGCACCCACGCAGTGCTGGGGCTGGACGGCGACGGCGTCATCCGGGCCTACGGCAGGATCTCCAAGAACCCGGACGGCGACAAGGCGCACGGGTTCGGCTGCGTTGACCCGGCGTGGCAGCGGCGCGGGGTGGGAGCGGCCCTTCTCGGCTGGCTGGAGGAGAGCACCCGACAGCGCTTCGCTGACGACGCAGCCGGCACCGCTGCTCCGCTGGTGCCCCGCCTCCGGATCGGCACCGAGCAGCAGCACGCGCACCAGGCAAGGCTGCTGAAATCAGCCGGCTACACGGTGGTCCGCTACTTCAACGAGATGCACCGGTCCCTGGACCAGCCGTTGCCCTCCAAGGTCCTGGGCGCCGGGCTGATGCTGGACGTATTGACGGCTGAAAGGCACGAACAGGTCCGCCTCGCGCACAATGAGACCTTCCGCGACCATTGGGGCAGCGAGCCGCGGGATGAGGATTCCTGGTCCTTCACCGTCAACCACCCGCACGCACGGCCGGACCTGAGCATGGTGGTAGTCGACGCCGCCAGCGGGACGGTGGCCGGATACCAGTTGGCTTCCCATGACCCTGATCTTGCCGCCCGGCGCGGATTCCGGGAGGGCTACACCGAACTGCTCGGTGTGCGGCGGGAATACCGCGGACGGGGGATTGCGCAGGCGCTCCTGTCCGATGCCATGCACCGGTTTACGGCGGCAGGAATGGATGTGGCTTCACTGGACGTCGACTCGGAAAATCCCACCGGCGCGCTGGCTCTCTACACCGGAATGGGGTACAGGGCGGTCAACACCAGCATGGCCTGGGACAAGCCGCTTTAGCCAGCCACCCGCGCCCTAGCCATCCACGTCGTGGAGGTGGTGCACCACGTCATGCAGGAAGTACTGCGCAAGCGTCAGGACCGTGAACTCTGAGCCGTTGCTGCGCAGCCCCTTCCGGCCCCAGTCGGACTCCCTGACCCCTGCGAATGACTCGGCGATCTGTTCACCTTCCGCGGTCAGTTGGGCACTGACGACTGCGGGATCGGCGTTGGCGTAATCCATCTCGACGGCGGTACGGTCCTGGTCCCAGTTCTCAAACCGTGCGTCGTCGGATTCGAGCATGAGGTTCAGCCGCTGGTCGAAGAGCGCGAAGACGTCGCGGACATGGCAGGCGTACTCCAGCGGCGACCACGTGGTGTCGTTGGGGCGTTCGGCCACCTCGGGGCGCCGCAGGACTGCCCGCCACCGCGGCAGCATGTTCCCAATCGTCGCCGGGGCGGTGGCGGGTGTGGCCGAGGGGAGGTCGAAGGAGCACTCAGGGCAAGGCCGGGTCAGGACCCAGGTCCAGTCCTTTTCATCAGGAATGATAGGCATGGCAGCAGTCTAAGCGGGATCGGGCCATGCCATGGCAGGGCCCACCACTTCCACGGCCTGGGACAGTGGAATCCCCGAGCCGTCACGCCGGCCATGCTCCTGCGGCAGCGACCTGGCAACGCCTGCCAGCGAGGAAGCCTTCGCCGGTCCGTGCCCTGCCCAGGCGAGCAGCAGCATGTCCTCGCCCTTAAGGAACCTGTGCGCGCGGACACCGGCCGTGGCCCGGCCCTTGGCGGGATATTCGGCGAAAGCC
>NZ_QAIQ01000660.1:1245-9377 GCF_003061105.1 Arthrobacter sp. HMWF013 | reverse complement strand
CCTTTGCCGCACCCGGAGCCGTGCCCGGCAGGGCGCCGTCAGTACCTGAGATGGTGACAACGACGGCGTCGTCGTCGGTGGCGGTGACGGCACCGAAGAAGATCACGGAATCGCCCGCGGCGAGCTTGATGCCCGCCATGCCGCCCGCCGTCCTGCCCTGCGGACGGACGTTGGCCGCGCTGAACCGGAGCAGTTGCGCCTCGCGGGTGAGGAACACCAGCTCGGTGTCGTCCTGCCCGGCCGGGGCCACCCCCACCACCAGGTCCTTGTCCTTGAGCGCGATGACTTCCCAGTCCTCGCGGTTCAGCGGGTACTCCGGCTGGACGCGCTTGACGATGCCCTGCACCGTACCGATGGCCAGGATCTCATCCAGCGGAGCGAAGGCCACCAGCGATTCCCCCTTCAGCAGGGTGATGAAATCCTTGGCCTGCACACCGCCGGCCAGGTTGGGCAGGCCGGACATCGGCGGGAGCACCGGCATGTCCATGACCTGGAGCCGCAGCATCCGCCCCTGGGAGGTCACCGCGGCGATTTCCCCGCGGGCCGACGTCTTCACCACTGAGCGGAAGACATCGTGCCTGGAGCGGGGGCCGGACTCGGCCAACGGCTCCTGGTTGGACGTGCGCGCGATCTGGCCCGAAGCCGTGAGGATTGCCCAGCAGGGATCGTCCGCGATTTCCAAAGCCAGGGGTGCGGCCTTGCCGCCTTTCGCGCCCGGCGCGGCGGCGAGGGCAGCAGCGACAGTGGGGGAGACCGCCTCCGATTCGAGCAGGACGGTCCGCCGCGGCGTGCCGTACTTTTCGGCGATTTCGCCCAGTTCGGTGGACACCAGTCCGCGCAGCCGCTCCTCGGAGCCGAGGATGGCTTCGAGCTCCGCGATCTCGCGGCGCAGCTCATCCTGTTCCTTCTCCAGCTCGATCCGGGAGTACTTGGTCAGCTGACGCAGCCGCAGTTCAAGGATGTAGTTGGCCTGGATCTCGGAGAGATCGTAGATGGACATCAGCCGGGTCCGGGCGGCCGCAGCCTCGTCCGAGGACCGGATGATCTGGATGACCTCGTCGATGTCCACAATCGCGATCAGGAGGCCCTCCACGAGGTGCAGGCGGTCCTTCTTCTTGAGAAGCCTGAACGCGGTCCGCCGGCGCACCACATCAATGCGGTGGCCCACATAGACGGAAAGCAAAGCCACGAGCCCCAGAGTCTGGGGCTGGCCATCGACCAGGGTGACGTTGTTGATGCCGAAGGAATCCTCCATCGGCGAGTAGCGGTACAGCTGCTGGAGCACGGCGTTGGGGTTGAACCCGTTTTTCAGCTCGATGACCAGGCGCAGTCCATGCTGGCGGTCGGTCAGGTCAACGATGTCGCTGATGCCCGTCAGCTTCTTGCCGTTGACGGCGTCCTTGATCTTCTCGATCACCTTTTCCGGGCCCACCATGTACGGCAGTTCGGTGACCACCAGGCCGGTGCGGCGGGCCGAAAGCTGCTCGATCTCCACTTTGGCCCGGGTCTTGAAGGAACCGCGTCCCGTGGCATAGGCGTCGCGGATACCGTCCAGGCCCACAATCCGCCCGCCCGTGGGCAGGTCAGGTCCGGGGACAAACCGCATCAGGTCATCCAGGCTGGCATCCGGATGGGCAATCAGGTGGCGGGCGGCTGCAATGACTTCCACCAGGTTGTGCGGGGCCATGTTGGTGGCCATGCCGACGGCGATGCCCGTGGCTCCGTTGACCAGCAGGTTGGGGAACGCTGCCGGAAGGACATCGGGCTGCGTCAGCTGGTTGTCGTAATTGGGGACGAAATCAACCACATCTTCATCAAGGTGGTCAGTGAGCGTCAGCGCCGCCGCCGCAAGGCGCGCCTCCGTGTACCGGGGAGCTGCCGGGCCGTCGTCGAGCGAGCCGAAGTTTCCGTGACCGTCAATCAGGGGCAGACGCAGCGAGAAGTCCTGGGCCATACGCACCATGGCGTCATAGATGGCAGTATCGCCGTGGGGGTGGAGCTTGCCCATGACCTCGCCCACCACGCGTGCGCTCTTGACGTGGCCGCGGTCCGGGCGCAGGCCCATTTCGCTCATCATGTACAGGATCCGGCGCTGGACCGGCTTCAGGCCGTCGCGGGCATCAGGCAGGGCCCGGGAGTAGATCACCGAATACGCGTACTCGAGGAAGGAGCCTTCCATTTCGGACGTGACGTCGATATCAACGATGTTCTCGACGAAATCCTGGCTGGCATCCCCGGCGGGGGTAGGGCTTTGGCGGCGTGCCATAGGGCGGGAGGATCCTTCTGGGGTACTGGTTTTCGATCTGGTCTTCAGGCAACGGGTCGGCGGCGGAAGTTTGTGGTTAGGCTAAGCCTATGGTGGATCAGCCCGGGGACGGCGTATATCCGGAACATTGGGAAGCCGATGTCGTTCTCCGGGACGGTGCAACAGCCCACCTGCGGCCCATCCTTCCCAGTGATGCGGACGCGGTCCAGGCCTTCCACGCAGGGCAGTCGCAGAACTCAATTTACATGCGCTTCTTCGCCTTCAAGGCCCGCCTGTCCAGCAAGGAGCTCAAACGCTTCACCGAGGTGGACTACAAGGACCGGGTGGCGTTGGTCATCACTTTCCGCGGCGAGATCCTTGGGATCGGCCGCTACGACAGGCTGGATGATCCCGCCGAAGCCGAGGTCGCCTTCAATATCGCGGACGCCCACCAGGGCCGGGGCCTCGGCTCCATCCTCCTCGAACACCTGGCCACCGCGGCCCATGAAAACGGCATCCGCCGCTTCAGCGCCGAAGTCCTGCCGGAAAACCGCAAGATGCTGATGGTTTTCGCTGACGCGGGCTACGATGTCAAACGCCACTTCGACGACGGCGTCGTGAGCCTTGAGTTCAATATCGACCCCACGGAAAAGTCCCGGGCCGTGATGGAGTCACGGGAGCACCGCGCAGAGGCCAGAAGCGTCCGGGACCTGCTGACGCCGTCGTCCGTTGCAGTCATCGGTGCCAGCCGCAAATGGGGAACCGTGGGTTACCAGCTGCTTGAGCACATCATCGAAGGGGGCTTTTCCGGACCGGTCTACGCCATCAACCCCGAGGCGTTTGAGCTGGCCGGGATGATCTCCTTCGCCAGGCTCCAGGACGTGCCGGACCAGGTGGGGCTGGCCATCATCGCGGTCCCTTACGAGGAAGTGGCCACTGTGGTGGACCAGTGCGCCGCGGCCGGAGTCAAGGGAGTAGTGATCGCCACTGCAGGCTTCGAGGACGACGGCGCCCGCGGCCTTGCGCGCCAACGCGACCTGGTCCGCAAAGCCCGGGCCAGCGGCATGCGGGTCATCGGGCCGGCCTCGCTGGGAATCGTGAACACCCACCCCGACGTGATGCTCAATGCCTCCATGGCGCCCACCATGCCGCGGCGCGGCGGCCTGGGCCTGTTCAGCCAGTCGGCTGCCATCGGCGTTTCCCTCTACGCCGCCTCAAGCCGGCGCCGGCTGGGCCTGTCCACCCTGTTGTCGGCCGGTAACCGGGCGGACGTCTCCGGCAACGACATGATGCAGTTCTGGGAGGACGACGCCGGCACCACCGCCGTGGGCCTGTATCTGGAGTCGATCGGGAACCCGCGCAAATTCTCCCGGATCGCGAGGCGGCTGGCACGCACCAAACCGGTGGTGGTGGCCAAATCGGAGACCATGGGGCTGCGCCTGCCGCCCGGCCATGCTGTCCGGACCACCCAGGCCCCGGCCGGAGCGCTGGACGCCATGATGCGCCAGTCCGGTGTCATCAGGGTGGAGACCATCGAACAGCTGATGGACATCGCGCAGGTTGTGGCAGGCCAGCCGCTGCCCGCGGGACCAGGACTGGCCATCTTCAGCAATTCCCTGGCACTGGGCAAAGTCGTCGCGGACAGCGCCGCGGCGCATGGCCTGGAAGTGGATGGCATCGTCACCGATGTGGACCTCGACGCCGGCATGTCACTGGCACTGCCTGCACTCAGGCGCAGCCTCCAGGAGACCCTCGCCTCCGGCACGGTGCACTCCGTGGTGGCGGCCCTGCTGCCGGCCAGGGGGTTGACGGTGGACCACATCGCCGAAGTCCTGGCCGAATGCTCCGCCGCTGCCGGAAAGCCCGTGGTGGCCGCGTTCACCGGCATCCTCGATCCCTCGGTCTATGTGGAGGGCATGATGGGAGCCGACGGCCGGGCAGTTCCCTGCTTCTCCAATCCCGGTGCAGCGGTGGCAGCGCTCGCCGCCACCGTGCGCTACGCCGAGTGGGTGGCACGGGATCCGGGCCATTTTGTCGAGCCCGAAGGCTGCAACCCCGAAAATGCGCGGATCCTGCTGGAGCAACTGCTCCACGACGTTCAGGGCGAACAGCTGAAGACGCTGGACCCGGGGTCCGCGTCCGCGCTGCTGGCGCATTACGGCATCCGGGTGCTGCCGTCCGTAAGGTTCGAAACGGAGGACGAAGCCGTCGAAGCCGCAGGCCGGCTGGGCTACCCGGTGGTCCTGAAAACCACTGATCCGGCCCTCCGCCACCGCCTCGATTTGGGCGGGGTGCGCCTGGACATCGAGGATGCGGAATCGCTCCGCCGGAACATCGCCCAGATGCGGCGCTCGCTGGCTCCCTATGGTTCCCGGGCTTTGGAGGTCCAGACCATGGCGCCGGTGGGCCAGGCCTGCACGTTCCGTGCCATCGAGGATCCGCTGCTCGGACCGGTGATCTCCTTCGGGCTGGCAGGGGATGCCGTCAACCTGCTCGACGACTGGGCGCACCGCGTGCCGCCGCTGTCCGCCGTTGACGTCAAGGACTTCATCCGCGCACCCAGGGCGGCACGCAAACTCTTCGGCTACCAGGGACTTCCCGCCGTGGATGTTGATGCCCTGGAAGACCTGGCGGGCAGGCTTGCATGGATGAAGGACAACCATCCGGAGATAGCCCTGGTGGAATTCAATCCCGTCCTGTGCGGCCCTCATGGCGTGACCATCCTTGCGGCGGACATCCGGATCGGCAACGCAGCGCAGCGCACCGACAGCGCGCGCCGGGCCATGCTCGGCTGACGGCGGTTAGCAAGTCCCCGGCCGATCTGTGAAAATGGGGGAATGAGCTCACAGCCTCCCCAGTCAACGCCTTCCACGCCCGGCAGTGACAACCTGGCAACCCGCCCGCACAGCTCACACAGCCACACGCCGCAGGGGCAGACCCTCGACGGCGCGCTCCAGAAGGCCGGCTTCTACCCGCTTCTGGTGGCCGACGTCGTCGACGACGCCCTGGACGGCCGCGAATGCGTGGCCCACCTCGTGCACCTGGAAACCCACTTTGACCGGGCAGAGGTCCGCCGGCACATCACCGTGCTGGTACTGACCTCGGACATGCTGGTCATCACCCATGTGGACGACCAGCAGTTGGATGAAGCCGGCGAACAAACCGTCGCCCAGATCTCCACCGAATCCGTCCCGGTGGCCCAGATCCGGTCCGTGGTGCTCAGCTACATGTACTCCCAGCCGCAGGACTACAAACCCTCCGATCCTGTCCGGGAGGTCACCCTCGCCATTGCCTGGTCCGGCGGCCAGAGACTGGATATGGGCCCCGCGAGCTGCGGTGATCCGCAGTGCGAGGCCGATCACGGCTACAGCGGAACCATCGCCCAGGAAGACATCGTCCTGCGCATCAGCGCCGAGGCCGACGGCCTGCAGGCGGTACAGGACGCCAAGCTCTTCGCCCGTGCCCTCCGGGCAGTGAACACCGGGTCCACGGCCCCGGTGTCCCACAACGGCCAAACCCTCCAGCCCCGTCCCAGGACGGGTGTTTTCGGGAACCGGCTGAGCCGCGGGCACCAGCAGCGCTGAGATGCCGGACCACGGAAAAACGACCCTGTCCGCCGCAGCGCCCGCGTCCACCGCAGGAACCGGCGGCTCAGGAACTCCCGCCGCCGGGACCGCTGTCCCGGCAAACATGCCACCCGCGCCTGCCTTTGGCCGGCGTTCCGTCGCGGAGGTCCTGACCAGCGCGGCGGCCAGCCTGGGCGCTGAGGGTTTCACCAACACCCTGGGTCTCCCGCCGGCGTCGCGCGTCTGTGTGGTCCTCGCCGACGGCCTGGGCCGGAACCTGCTGAAACAGAAGTCCGCCCACACTCCCTTCCTGCGGTCCAGGATGCAGGCAGGCCAAGGGGAGATTCCGGTGTGGCTGGACTCCACGTTCCCCTCAACCACCGCTTCCGCCCTCTCCAGCTTCGGCACCGGCGTCCCGCCGGGCCAGCACGGACTGGTGGGTTATGACGTCCTGGACCCCGCACAGGACAAAGTGGTAAACATGCTGGGCAACTGGGATGCCGGTGTGGACCCCGTCACCTGGCAGCCCTTTCCCACGGTTTTTGAACGGGCTGCGCAGAGCCTTGACGTGATCACCGTCAGCCTGCCGCAGTTCGGCGACTCGCCCATGACCAGGGCGGCCCTCCGGGGTGGACGCTTCGTCTCCGCCACCACATCCCATGCCCGCACCGCGGCCGCCGCAGAAGCCATGGCCACCGCCGGGCCGTCCCTGATGTACTTCTACGTCAACGAACTGGACAAAGCCGGCCACCGGTACGGCTGCCAGTCCGAGCAGTGGGAACACCAGCTGGAGGAGCTCGATGCCACCGTCAAGCGACTCAACGCCTCCCTGCCCGCGGGCACCACGGTGCTGCTGACCGCGGACCACGGCATGCTCGACGTGCCCGAACAGCAGCGCATCGACTACTCCGCGGACCCCTCTCTCATCGACGGGGTGCGGCACACAGCAGGGGAGCCGCGGATGGTGCATCTCTATCTTGAACCGGGGGCCGGTACCGCGGGCCGGCAACGCCTGCTCGAATCCTGGCGTGCCCGCTTCGGTGACAGGATCTGGGCCTTTACCCGCGAGGAAGCGATTGCTGCCGGGCTCTTCGGGACTGTACGCCCCGCCGTCGAACCGCGGATCGGCGACATCATGATTGCCGCCCGCGACGCCCTGGCCCTCTACGACACCCGCCGGGTAAGGCCCGCCGCCATGGAGGTTGTCGGTCAGCACGGCTCCCTGACCAAGGCGGAACGCGAAGTCCCGCTGCTGTGCTTTCCGGCCGAAGGCAGGAGATCTGCCCGTGGCTGAGCTGCTGTTTTTCTCCGGCACCATGGACTGCGGCAAATCCACCCTTGCCCTGCAGATGGACTACAACCACCGGGCCCGGGGGCGGGGCGGTGTCCGGTTCAGCCGCAACGACCGCGCCGGCGGGTCAAGGATTTCCAGCCGGCTGGGTCTGGAGACCGATGCTGTGGAGGTCCTGGACACCACAGACTTCTGGGACGAAGTAGTCAACCGGCGCACTAAAGGCAAGCGTGTTGACTACCTGATCTGCGACGAGGCCCAGTTCTACTCGCCCGCCCAAGTGGAGCAGCTGGCCCGGGTGGTGGACGAGATGGACGTGGACGTTTTTGCCTTCGGCATTACGGCTGACTTCCGCGCCAGGCTGTTTCCCGGTTCCCAGCGTCTGATCGAGCTTGCCGATAGGGTGCAGGTACTCCAGGTCGAGGCGCTGTGCTGGTGCGGGCGCCGGGCCACCCAGAACGCCCGTACGGTGGACGGTGTGATGGTCATGGAAGGCGCCCAGGTGGTGGTTGGCGACGTGGAAATGGGCACTGACCATGCGTCCGCTGGCAGCGATGGCCGAGCGCCGGTAGTGGGCTACGAGACGCTCTGCCGCCGGCACTACATGCGGCGGGTCACCGCGCACGGTGCCAACATCATGGCCCGGCAGGATCCGCTGCTGCCCTTCGAGGTGGATGCGTGCCTGTGGCGCGGATCCGGCGAAACCTCAGCCTGAGAAGTCAGTCTCTCCGGGTTCCAAAGACAATCTCATCCCAGCTGGGGACGGTGGACCGCTTCGGTTTTGCCGGCTGCCGTTCGGGCAGGTCGGCGTCGTCCCCGCGCGGATCACGTTCGCCGGGACCCTGCGGATCCACGGCCCTGCGGGGCATTCCGCCGCCCAGGAGCTCATCCAAGCCAACGCTGAGCGTCGGATGGCGGGGCCCGGCCGACGGCTCAGGTGTTGGCTCCCTGGGCGGCTCCGACGGCGATACAGGTCCTGCGGAACGCTGAGGGGACGCCACAATGGTGATTTCCCTGGTGTCTGTACTGA
>NZ_QAIQ01000660.1:0-1235 GCF_003061105.1 Arthrobacter sp. HMWF013 | reverse complement strand
CACGTCATCTTCAGAGTCACGGTGCGGCGGGATCAGGCTCAGCCGGGACATCATTGACGGCCGGCCTTCCCGCTTGCGGGTCAGCGGATCCACAGGGGCGGCAGTGCCCGGATCGTCGGAGTCTGCGGGGGCAGCTTCCTGATCCTCCTGCGCGCCATTGTCCCTTGAGGCGTTGTCCCGTGAGCCGGTTTCCAGCTCCGCAACCTCCGACGGGCGCGGATGCGCGGCAGGCACCCCGTGGGTCAGGAGCAGGGCCAGGGCGTCGTCCGCGTCCTCGTCCACGCCCAGTCGCTGGCCGCGGCGTGAGCGGAGCATGTCCAGGAGCCCGTCCGATTCCTTGGCCGGGGGGACGGCCTGCGGGCCGGTTGAGTTGCGGGCGGCCGCCTCTGCGTCAGTTTCAAAGTCAAAAGGCCGGTCAGAGACGGCAGTCAGCCGGCGGGCCGGGACAGGACCGTCCATGGGCTCCAGTTCGCTGAGCTGCTGCGCCCAGCGGTTGGCGTTCTGCAGCGATCTGCGGGCCGGGCTGAAGGTCCACAGCGCGGGCGGCTCCTCGCCGATCCCGGCGGTGCGGCCCTGGTTGGCTTCAAAGCGGGCAGCCACGGTCCAGTTGCCGTCCTGGCGCCGCCATGAATCCCACTCCACGGTGGACGGTTCAACACCGTACGCCGAGAGCCGGTGGTAAACCATTTCCTGAAGGGACGCCGGATTGTCACCAAAGACGGAACGGTAGGTGTCATGGCCAGGGGAGGGGGCGGCAACTTCGATCTTCCGGGCCTGTTGGGCCACGTACTCCCGCTCGGCAAGCACCGGTCCCTCGTAGCGTTCCACTTTGGCGAGCGGCAGACCGGAAAGATCCGCCACCTCCGCTGCGGTGGCGCCGCTGCGGATCCGCGCCTGGATGTCCCGGGGGGACATCGCAATGGGCGCGGCCTTGGCCGCTGGTTTCGCCGAAGACCGGCTGGCCGACCGCAGTGCTTCATCGATCGGCAGCTGGAACATCTCGCCGCCGGCGCCGCTCAACAGGAGATGCTCCCCGTCGTCGTGTACGCCTACAAGCCGTAGATCCTGCATACAAATCCTCCACCCTGGCATTACTATCAATCGAAACTCTGCCACCGACGGCGGCTCTTTTGCCTTAGGAGCGAGGGCGCGCCGTGATATTCCGGGACTTTCCCGCGTTATGGCGGCCGCGCCTGTTGGTTTCCGCCGCAGCGGCGGCAACCCCGTCCCCACCA
>NZ_QAIQ01000659.1 GCF_003061105.1 Arthrobacter sp. HMWF013 | reverse complement strand
CCGCGTCCACGCCTGTTGCGGGTTCTTCAGCCGCTTCCGGGGTGACCGCTGCACCGGCGGCTGCCGGCGCCGAGCCAGCTGTCCCGGATTCGTTGCCACTGGCGGCACGTTCGAGCAGGCGCCGCCGCTGGGCTTCTTCGCGGGCTTCCTCTTCTTCGTCCCAGCCGAGGTCCACGATGTCCGGTTCCTCATCCACACCGAGGCCCAGGGCGTTTTCAGCCACCACGGCCTGCTTCTGCCACTTCTTGGCTTCGTCCTCGCGGCCTACTGCAGCCAGCGCGTCGGCGTAGGCACGGAACAGGCGCGGGCTGTAGGAGAAGGCCCGGTTGATGTCCAGCTGGGGAATTTCGAGTTCTGCAACGGCCGCGTCAAGCTGACCGAGGTCCGTCCTGGCACCGGCTGCAACAATAGCGAGTTCAGCCTTGCCCGGAGCGTCCAGGTCCTTGGCTTCCTCGGAACGCACGACGTCCAGGGCACGGTCAGGCCGGCCGAGACCGCGTTCGCAGTCTGCCATGACCGGAAGATGGACGTTCGATCCGCTGATGCGGCGGTACGTGCGGAACTCCCGGAGCGCTTCGCCGTAGTGGCCTGCAGCGTAGGCAGTGAGGCCAACGGCCTCACGGACAGCTGCCAGCCTGCCACCGCGGCGGCTTGCGGCGAGGGCATGCTGGAACGCAAGCTCGGGCTCGTCGTCAATCAGACGTCCGGCCATCACAAGGTGGCGGGCAACCCATTCCGCGCTGTTGTCTTCCAGTGTCTTGATCTGGTGCTGCGTGGCGCGGTCAAGCTCCTTGCCGGTAACGTCCTCGTCGATCTGCGGGGAACGTTCACGGTCAGGACGGTTGGCGCTGCGCAGGTCGCGGGCGTTCGGGACACGGGCGGGACGGTCTTCCGGGCGGTCGCGGCCAAATTGGCGGGGGCCTGCATCTCCGCGGTCGTAGCTTCGCGGGGCGCGGTCCTGGCGGTCGCCGAAAGGCTTGCGGTTCTCGCCGCCGGAGAAACCACGACGCTCGCCGTCGCCTTCGCGACGCGGACGGTCACCGAATGACTTGTTGTCGCGGTCACCGTAAGGCTTACGCTCTCCGCC
>NZ_QAIQ01000658.1 GCF_003061105.1 Arthrobacter sp. HMWF013 | reverse complement strand
GGGCGGACGTGGGCGAGATCGTGACGCTCCAGACGGCCGACGGCCGGCGGGTCACCTGGTGCTACGTGAGCGATCCGGAGGGCAACCTGGTGGAGCTGCAGAGCTGGTCCAACCCCGGCTAGCCTGCGCGCCGGGCCTGGAGAAACGGCCCATGCGACAATGGCGCTATGACCCAAGAGCAGCACCACTCCATTGCGCTGGCGCCACACCCCGCATTCGAAGCCGCCCATCAGGCCGCCCGAAAAAGCCTGGCTGAAGGCGGCATCCCCATCGGAGCGGCGCTCGCCCGGGACGGCATGGTCATTGCCAGCGGGCACAACGAACGGGTCCAGAACGCCGATCCGATCGCGCATGGGGAAATGTCCGCGCTCCGCGCAGCGGGCCGGCAGAGGAGCTACCGGGACACCACGCTCTACACCACCCTCGCCCCGTGTGCCATGTGCGCCGGAACCATCATCCAGTTCAAAATCCCCCGCGTGGTGGTCGGCGAAGCGCGCACGTTCGACGGCGAAGTGGAGCTCCTGCGGTCACGCGGGGTTGAGGTGGTGGTCCTGGATGATCAGCGGTGCGTTGACATGATGCTCACGTTCCAGGCTGACAACCCGGACCTGTGGGCGGAGGACATCGCCGAGTAGGTCAAGGCGCCCCCGCGCTAGCAGACTGGGTCATGCACCATGCGCGTATCGCCGTTGGCGATGACGTACAGGGAATTGGACCGGCAGGTCGTGCCATCCTCTTTAGATGCCGTGGTCTGGCTACTCAACTTCAACACGTTCTCAAGCTCGGTGTACTGCGCATTAACTTCGAGTGAGGACTGGCCGTTGATACTTTGATAAGTCCACTGATCGCGGCTGATGGTCGTGTAGTAATCGCCGCCATGGTGTTGAGTCACGCTGCGGTTTTCATAGGTCCCGTTAGGGAAGCTGAGTTCGCGGTGTTCCACGTACGCCCCGTTATGGTCCGGGCTGGACGGCGGCGCCGCCATGGCCGGCGAGGCAGTGAGGGCGAGTGCAAGTCCAGCGCCGGTGGCGATGAATAGGCTGGTCAGACGGTTCATTTGGGGGGCCTCTCGTTTCTTGTCGGGCTCCCCAGCGCGCAGTGGGTAAATCATAACGATGGCGTAATAGTCCGTCAATGAGTCAGCGGTTGCCGCCGACCTCAGCCACTTCCACCTCAACCCCGGCGTCCCGGAACTTCTGCACCTGGGCCGGGTCGGCGCCGTCGGAAACGCAGAACGGTCCTGTCCCGCACAATTCGTGCAGGGCAGGAC
>NZ_QAIQ01000657.1:2020-5703 GCF_003061105.1 Arthrobacter sp. HMWF013 | reverse complement strand
TCGAATGCCTTCCTGTCTTCCACGCTCCACCAGTTCCGCAGGGCTCCGCCGCCGTCGAACTGTGAGCCCTGATCGTCAAAACCATGTCCGATCTCGTGGCCGATCACGGCGCCGATACCGCCGTAGTTGACCGCGTCATCAGCATCCGCCGTGAAGAACGGCGGCTGGAGGATGGCGGCCGGGAAGACGATCTCATTGAGCATCGGATGGTAGTAGGCGTTCACCGTCTGCGGTGTCATGAGCCATTTGTTGCGGTCCACCGGTTTGCCCACCTCGTCCAGGTGACGGTCGACGTCGGCATTATGGGCGCGCTCGACGTTACCCAGGAGGTCGTTGGGGTCGATCTCCACCGCCGAGTAATCGATCCATTCGTCCGGAAAGCCGATCTTTGCGCGGAATGCCTCGAGTTTCCGCAGGGCTTCGACCTTCGTTTCCTCGCCCATCCATTCCAAAGCCGTAATGCTCTGCCGGTAGGCCTCGATCAGGTTGGCCACCAAAGTCTGCATCCGGGCCTTGTGTGTCTCGGGGAAGTGCTTCGCGACATAAATCTGGCCCACGGCTTGGCCGAGTCCGGCTTCGACCACGGCCACTCCCCGCTTCCAGCGGTCCTTGTTGCGGGGAGTGCCGCTGATGGTGGTTCCGTAGAAGGCGAAGTTGGCTTCCACAAACTCCGAGGACAGATAGGGAGCTGCGGCGTTGATGACCCGCAGGGCGAGCCACTCCTGCCAGACGGATAACGGCTCCGACTCCAGCAGGCCGGCGGCTCCGCTGAAGAAGTCCGGCGTGCTGACCACAATCTCCTGCCGTTTATCGGCGTCGACTCCCGCGGCGTCAAACCAGGTGCCGAGGAGGGGGAACAGGGCAGCTGCTTCCTCGGCGGACTTGAGGTTGTAGGTCTTCTGCGGATCACGCAGGGTCACGTTGTCCCAGTGATGGGAGGCGAGACTGGTTTCGAGGGCCACAACCCGTGTGGCCGCGGCGGGCGCATCCTCGATTCCTGCCAGCGTCAGCATGGTCCGCACATGGTCTGTGTAGGAACTGACCATTGGGGCGAACTTCTCTTCCCGGTAATAGGACTCATCCGGCAGCCCCAGTCCGCCCTGGCCCGTGTAAAGCAGGATACGGTCCGGGTTGCCGGCGTCCGGCGCCGGGTAAATGTAGAAAAGCCCGGAGACGTCCGAACGGAACAGCCTGCCGGCCAGCGCCACCAGCCCGGAGACCGAGCCGGTGGCAAAAACCTCGGCCAGGCGCCCGCGGATAGGCTCCATTCCCTTCGCCTCCACCGTGGCTTCGTCCATAAAGCTGTTGTAGAGCTCGCCGACCTTACGCTCGATGCCGCTGGCAGCCTCGCCCTTGCCCGCCGCTTCTTCGATGATCTCGCGGACCGCAATCTCAGCCCCGTCCCGAAGGGCAGTGAAAGTCCCTTCCAACGGCCGGTCATCAGGGATCTCCGTAGCTTTGAGCCATGCGCCGTTGACGTGCTGGTAGAGGTCATCCTGCGGCCGGACGGTGTGGTCGATGGTGGACAAGTCGATCCCGGAGATGGGCACGAAAGCTCCTTCGTGTGACGTGCCGCTGCCGGCGCTGGCACCGGTGCGGCGTCTGCATGGTGGACGTTAGAGGAGTTGTAGCTCCTCCATCTTACGCACGCGTGTTACTCTCAAATGGTGCGCGCAGAGCTCCTTCTCCTTAGCTGCCGCGGCGAGGCCTCAGACGCGATCTAGCGCAAGGCCCATCCTCGTCGCGGAGTTTGTGTTGCCCGGCCTCCCTTTCACAAGAACCAAAGAAAAGGCCCGATAAGTAATGCGAAACGCACAGAAGCCCTCAGGAATGCCTGCCCACCGTTACCGCCCGTTCCAGGACCTGATCACCGTTGAGGTGGCGGACCGGACCTGGCCGGACAAGGTCATCACCAAAGCCCCCCGCTGGTGCGCCGTTGACCTGCGCGACGGAAACCAGGCACTCATTGACCCCATGAGCCCGGCACGCAAAATGAAAATGTTCGAGCTGCTGGTGGGCATGGGCTATAAGGAAATCGAAGTCGGTTTTCCCTCCGCATCCCAGACAGACTTCGATTTCGTCCGCCAGCTCATCGAGGGCAACCGTATCCCGGACGACGTCACCATCCAGGTCCTGACGCAGGCACGCGAACACCTGATCGAACGGACTTACGAGTCCCTGGTCGGGGCCAAGCAGGCGATCGTCCACCTGTACAACTCCACGTCCGTGCTGCAGCGCCGCGTCGTGTTCAACCAGGACCAAGACGGAATCCTGGACATCGCACTGCAGGGTGCGCGGCTGTGCAAGAAGTACGAGGAAACCCTTGGTGACACCCACGTCACTTACGAATACTCCCCGGAGTCCTTCACCGGCACGGAGCTGGATTACGCCGTACGGGTCTGCAACGCCATCGCCGATGTTTTCGAAGCCTCGGCGGACAACCAGGTCATCATCAACCTGCCCGCCACCGTTGAGATGGCCACTCCGAACGTCTACGCCGATTCCATCGAGTGGATGAGCCGGAACCTCCACCCGCGGGAAGGCATCATCCTGTCCCTGCACCCCCACAACGACAGGGGCACCGGCGTCGCGGCCGCAGAGCTGGGCTACCTGGCCGGCGCGGACCGGATCGAAGGCTGCCTGTTCGGCAACGGTGAGCGGACCGGAAACGTTGACCTCGTCACGCTGGGACTGAATATGTTCGTCCAGGGTATTGACCCCATGATCGATTTCTCCAACATCGACGAGATCCGCCGCACTGTCGAATACTGCAACCAGCTGCCGGTCGCCGAACGCTCACCATACGGCGGGGACCTGGTCTTCACCGCTTTCTCCGGCTCACACCAGGACGCCATCAAGAAGGGGTTCGAGGCGCTGGAGAAGGATGCTGCGGCAGCCGGAGTGGACGTGGCGGACTACAACTGGGAGGTCCCGTACCTGCCCATCGACCCCAAGGACCTCGGCCGCACCTACGAGGCCGTCATCCGCGTCAATTCACAGTCCGGTAAAGGCGGGGTGGCGTACCTGCTCAAGAACGAGCACAGCCTGGACCTGCCGCGGCGCGCCCAGATGGAATTCTCCGGCGTCATCCAGAAGCGCACCGACACCGTTGGCGGCGAAGTCAGCGGCGCCCAGCTGTGGCAGGCGTTCCAGGACGAGTACCTGCCCTCCAGCCAGGCGGACGGACAATGGGGCCGCTACGCCCTGGGCGCTGTCAGCACAGAAACCGATGAAGACGGCGGCATGACGCTGCACGCGAACCTGACGGTGGACGGTGTGCAGGTCCGACGCACCGGAACAGGAAACGGGCCCATCGCCGCGCTGCTCAGCATCCTGCGCGAAGACGGCATGGACGTGCGTGTCCTGGACTACAGCGAACACGCTCTTTCCGAAGGCGGTAACGCCCTGGCGGCCGCTTACGTTGAGTGCGCCGTGGGGGAGCGGGTCCTGTGGGGCGTCGGCATCGATGCGAACACCAGCATGTCCTCGTTGAAGGCCGTCATTTCCGCTGTCAACCGCGCCGTCCGGGACGCCCGCGCCTGATACCGGTCTGCGTTGCGTGCCGGCGGTCCCGGCACGCAACGCGCCGGGATTGCCGGCTTTCCGGCAGTCAGTGCGAAGATTAACCGTGGTCCAACAATCCTTTGCCTCGCGGTCCTACCGCGATGACGCCGTCGTGCTCC
>NZ_QAIQ01000657.1:882-2010 GCF_003061105.1 Arthrobacter sp. HMWF013 | reverse complement strand
GACCGCATCATCACTCTGTTGACCAAGCATCACGGCCAGATCCGGGCCGTCGCGAAGGGCGTGCGCCGGACGAGCAGCAAATTCGGCGCCCGGCTGGAGCCCTTTATGGTGGCCGACCTTCAGCTGGTGTCGGGCCGGACCCTTGACATCGTCACCCAAGCCGTGGCCAAAGGCGCCTACGGCGGGAGTATCGCGGCGGACTACGCCAGCTACACCGTCGCGGCCGCCATGACCGAAACAGCGGAGAAACTGACCGACGTCGACGGCGAAGCCGGAACCGCCCAGTACAACCTTCTGGTGGGCGCCCTGGCGTCCTTGAGCCGCGCTGAACACGCGCCCGGGCTGATCCTCGATTCCTATCTCCTGCGGGCCCTTGCCACCGGCGGCTGGGCGCCCAGCTTCACAGACTGTGCGCGTTGCGGGCGGCCGGGGCCGCATACAGCGTTCTCCGCCCCCATCGGCGGCATGGTCTGTGCTGACTGCCGGCCCCCCGGCTCGCCCGCCCCTGCAGCTGAGACCGTCAGCCTGCTGGCCGCCTTGCTGAAGGGGGACTGGACGACGGCGGACGGCTCGCAGGAGCAGCACCGCAGGGAGGGTGCCGGCCTGGTGGCCGCCTACCTGCAATGGCATCTCGAACGGGTACTCAAATCCCTCAAACATGTGGAGCGTAGCTGACAGTGGTACTGGCAAAAAAGCAGAACATTGCGCGGAAGCGGACCACCCCCGTGATCGCGCCGTATCCCCACCCATCCGGTGCGATTGCCCCGGCGATCCCCGCAGAATTCATTCCACGGCATGTCGCCATAGTCATGGACGGCAACGGCCGCTGGGCCAACCAGCGGGGCCTGCCCAGGATCGAGGGCCACAAGGCCGGTGAGCCGGCCCTCCTGGACGTGATGGCCGGTGCCATTGAGCTGGGTATCGAATACGTCAGCGTTTATGCCTTCTCCACTGAGAACTGGCGGCGCTCACCCGAAGAGGTGCGCTTCCTGATGGGTTTTAACAAGGACGTGCTACGCAGGCAGCGGAACCAGTTGGACGAATGGGGCGTCCGCGTACGCTGGTCCGGCCGCCGGCCACGGTTGTGGGGCTCGGTGATCCGGGAGCTCGAAGATGCGGAAGAGTTCA
>NZ_QAIQ01000657.1:0-862 GCF_003061105.1 Arthrobacter sp. HMWF013 | reverse complement strand
CCTGCACTTTGAACATGTGTGTTAATTACGGCGGGCGCGCCGAGATCACCGACGCCGTATCCGCCATCGCCGCCGAGGTTGCGGCCGGGCGGCTCAAGCCCGGAGCCATCAGCGAGAAAACGATCCAGAAATACCTGGACGAGCCGGACCTGCCGGATGTGGACCTGTTCCTCCGGAGCTCCGGTGAGCAGCGGTTGTCGAACTTCCTGCTCTGGCAGTCCGCCTACGCGGAGTTCGTCTTCATGGACACGTTGTGGCCCGATGTGGACCGCCGGACGCTCTGGAAGGCAGTAGAGATCTACGCCCAGCGGGACCGGCGTTACGGCGGTGCGGTAGACGCCGCCGCTCCGCAAGGGTAGGACTGCGCCCAGCCCGCGACGTCCCGGTAGGCTTCTTCCCGGATCTGCCGCTGCGATAAGAAGACATCGTGGATAGCACCGGGGTAGCGGAACACTGCAACCCTCCGCCCGAGGCGAAGGGCACGGCCCGCGGTCTCCTCTACATCGATGACTGCATCAACATGCATCAGGTCCTCGGTCCATTCGGCCTGGATCCTCGTCCTGTCCGAGAGCAGCACCAGCACCGGTGCACTGATATCCAAACCCCTCGCGACGGCAGCATGCCCGGCCAGCACCGCTTTCGCCCAGCCTGCCCGGATCGGGAACGAGGCTGCCGGCCGCCAGACGGGATGGAGCTGCCACTCACCGTGGGCCTCGCTGCTGACGCTCTGCCAGTAACCGGGCATCTCGGGAAAGTTGAAGGGACGCCGTGGATCTGCCCGGGCTAATGGTTCCACCAGGTGCATGGCGATGTTCCGGATCAGGCTGCTGCCCTGGAGTTCCAGCCACGGTGCATTCAGGAT
>NZ_QAIQ01000656.1 GCF_003061105.1 Arthrobacter sp. HMWF013 | reverse complement strand
TGCAGATCATTGCGCGGCCTTCCACGGCCGCGGGCACGCCGTCTGCCACGGTGGAGCCCAGCACGTGGTGGCTCACATCAAGCTGGTCGAACCACCAGAGGCTCAGCTGGGTGAGGATGCGGCCCTTATCCGGGATCCCGTTCGCCAGGACGTGGTCGAAGGCGCTGATGCGGTCGCTGGCCACCACCAGGACGCAATCCTGGCCCACCTGCTGGCGGATGGCTTCATCGGCCGGCTCGTACAGGTCACGGACCTTGCCGGAGTAGACGTGCGTCCAGCCCGGCAAATCAAGGGTGGCGGTTTCGAAGCCGCGCTGGGGGGAATTTTCGGTCATGCTATGCCTTCGCCTTCGTCACGGGCAGCGATGCGGTTGCGTTGGACGCAACCTTGATTTCGCCGCGGGCGGCTTTCCGTCCGATATCGGTCCGGAACTGTGAGCCTTCGAGCTGAACCAGTTCCACGCCGTCGTACGCCCGTTCCCGGGCCTCCACGAGGTCACTGCCGAGCGCAACCACCGCAAGTACCCGGCCGCCGGCGGAGACCACCTTGCCGTCGTCGTCGAGCGCGGTGCCTGCGTGGATCACGTGCACACCCTCAAGCGCTTCCGCTTTCTTGAGGCCGCGGATGCGGTCGCCGGTGCGCGGCTTGTCGGGGTAGTTTTCGGACGCGACGACGACGGCGACGGCGGTCTCCTTGGACCACCGCAGCTCCTCCGCTTTGTCCAGTTCGCCCTTGGCTGCTGCCAGGAGCAGCGCACCGAGCGGGGTCTTGAGCCGGGCCAGGACCGCCTGCGTTTCCGGATCGCCGAAGCGGACGTTGAACTCGATGACCCGGGTGCCGCGCGAGGTCAGGGCCAGGCCAACGAACAGCACGCCCACAAACGGCGTCCCGCGTTGGGCCATCTCCTGGACGGTGGGCTGGGCAACGCGCTCGATGACTTCGTCCACCAGTCCGGCGGGGGCCCATTCGAGCGGGGTGTACGCGCCCATGCCGCCGGTGTTGGGGCCTTCGTCGTTGTCGAAGATGCGCTTGAAGTCCTGCGCCGGGGAAAGGGCCACGGTGTTGCGGCCATCGCACAGCACGAAGACAGAGACCTCGGGGCCGTCCAGGAATTCCTCGATGACCACGGTTCCGCCGGCGTCGAAGCAGGCCTGGGCGTGAGCCAGGGCTTCGTCGCGTTTCTTGGTGACCACAACGCCCTTGCCGGCTGCGAGGCCGTCATCCTTCACCACATAGGGTGCACCGAAGGTGTCCAGCGCCGAGGCTGCTTCCTCCGCGTTCGTGGCCACCAGGGCCATGGCCGTGGGAACACCGGCCTCGGCCATGACTTCCTTGGCGAATGCCTTGGAGGCTTCGAGCTGGGCCGCGGCCTTGCTGGGGCCGAAGACCGGAATGCCTGCCTCGCGGACTGCATCGGAAACGCCGGCAGCGAGCGGGGCTTCGGGGCCCACCACCACGAGGTCGACGCCGAGCCTGGCGGCCAGCGCCGCGACGGCGTCGGGATCATTCCCGTCGATTTTGTGGGTGGGGACCAGTTTGCTGATGCCGGCATTGCCGGGAGCAGAGTGGACTTCGGACACGTTGGGGTCGGCGAGCAGGGAGCGGACAATGGCGTGTTCGCGGCCTCCGGGGCCGATGACGAGTACCTTCACAGTCTCCAAGGGTACTTTGTGCACCCTGCCCTCTCCTAAGCTGTGTCCCCGCCCAGCGATCGTTCGCGGCATCGGCTACGAACCCAAGGCATGAAGAAGCTTCAGAACTGGCTCAAGGGTCCCACCGCCATGGCCGCGCTGGCCGGCGTGGTGGCGGCCGCCGTCGTACTGTCCGTAGCGGAGCTGATCGGGGCGTTCTTTACTGCGCGGGCCACTCCCGTGATCGCGCTGGGTTCCACCTTTATCGATTTCACGCCGCCGTGGATGAAGGATTTTGCCATAGCGACGTTCGGCACCAACGACAAGGCCGCACTGTTCGTGGGCATGGGGGTGACCATCTTCGTGCTGGCCTGCGTGCTGGGCGTGGCGGCCTACCGGAAATGGGCGCTGGGCGTGGCCGGCGTGCTGTTCATGGGGGCAGTGATCGTGGCCAGCGTCGTCACTCGGGCAAGCGTCAAACCGCTCGACGCCGTGCCCACCGTCCTGGGAACGGTGGCAGGGCTCGTGGTCCTGCGGCTGCTG
>NZ_QAIQ01000655.1:1784-3136 GCF_003061105.1 Arthrobacter sp. HMWF013 | reverse complement strand
AGGCTGGGCTGATCGGCGCAGCCTTCCGGGCACAGCGTGCCCCCACTGACCCCTAGCCCTCGGCGAGCCGTGGAGCCGCGGCCTCCACCACCCTGGCCGGCAACGCGGTTTCGGTCCCGCGCACGGAGGCTTTGACCGTGGCAAGCTTCTGTCCTGCCCCGGGGCCGTGCGGCCGGATCGTATACGGGCCTACGGAGGCCGGAATGATGAACGTCTCGGCGTAGCTGACCACAAACGGTTCAAAACTGCCGTCCGGGCTTTCCACCACGGCTTGTGCGCCCTCCACCAGGTTCAGCACGTTCACAGTGCCGTGGGTGTGGTGGTCCACCACGTCCGTGAACCAGTGCCGGCGGACCTCGATGAACTCCAGTTCGTGCAGCCCGGTGCGTTCCTCGGTCCAGCCCGGCCCGGAGCCCAGCTGCTCCACCTGGTCCAGCAGCTGCTCGTGCACCCACTCCGTGGTGCGGTCCCACTGGATGTTGCGGCCGGCGTGCTCCACGTGGATGGGCCGGGGCCGGCCGTCCAGTCCCACGCGGTCCCAGTCCCACATCTTGAAGGTGAAGATGTAGGGCGTCGCGGAGATCTCGAGCACCATCGAGTTGGCCCCCGACGCGTGGACCGTGCCGGCAGGGATGGAGAAGTGGTCATGCTTTTTAGCCGGGAAGGCGTTAACGTAATCCTCCGCCGGAAAGTGCGTGCCGCCGTCGGACGCTTCCCTCAAAGCCGCCACCATGGCGTCCGGGTCCGTACCGGTCTTCAGACCGAGATAGACCACGGCGTCCGGTCCGGCGTCGAGGAGGTAATAGCTCTCGTCCTGGGTGTAGTGCATGCCGAAACGGTCCTGGATGTAGTCCGTCAGGGGGTGCACCTGCAGGGACAGGTTGCCGCCCTCCATGGTGTCCAGGAAATCGAAGCGGATGGGGAACTCGGCGCCGAACCGTGCATAGGTCTGGGGCCCCAGGAGCGCCGCGGGCTGGGTGAACACCACGTCCACTGACGGCAGCTCCACAATGTCCCCGCCGACGTCGAGCAGGATGCTGTTCTCCTCAGGCACACAGTCGAAGCACCAGGCGTAGTTGTCCGCCCCGGCATCGAGGCCGATCACCTTTTTCATCCACTGCCCGCCCCACACGCCGGGATCGAAAAACGGCACTACCCGGAACGGCGCGGCGGCGGCAGCCGCCATTCCCCGGTGGAACGTCTCGCCGGTGATGAGTTTCCCCTCGGCGACGCTGCGGTTGGTATCCAGGACGTAGTCGACGGCGGGAAACAGCTGCCGCTTGTGCCGGTCCGCCACGCGCCACTCCACGAAAAAACTCCGCTTGTACTTGCGCAGGTTGTCCTCGTTGGTG
>NZ_QAIQ01000655.1:527-1774 GCF_003061105.1 Arthrobacter sp. HMWF013 | reverse complement strand
GCGCTGCTGCAGCTCCCAGCGCGCCATGTCGGCCAGGACCAGGGTCCGTTCCGGGAGCGGTACCAGCGCCGCCCCCCAGCCCACCAGGACTGCGGGAAGGTCCGACGCCGCCACCTGGCGGCCGAGGTCGGCCAGCCTTTGCGGATCGAAAAAGTCGGCGAGGGTGTGGTGGCTGATGACGCCGAAGACGCGGTCGTCCGTGAGGTTGGCGGCGATCAGGGCGTCGATCTCGGCCATAGGCCGCGCCGCGAGCTCTTCAACGTTGAGGACCCGGTGGCCGGGCAGTGCCCGGCCGATGCATTCCAGCAGCTCATCCAGCTTCACGCCCGGGTAGGTATCCACCACGATGGCCTGCCGACCGCCGCGGGCGATCTCCTGCCAGGCGTCCTGGCCGGACCAGGCCCGGGGGCTGCCCGGGACGGTAACGGTGGGGAATTTGTCGTAGCGGCTGGGAGGAATGTGGCTCATGGTCTTCCGATCCGGGATGGTTTTGGTAGCGTGCAATCATGCGGCGGATGGTGGCCTACGGGCACTCGTGGGTGGACGGCGACGGCGCCTCCACCGCAGCGGCCTCCATGGCAGCGCTGGTGGCAGCCGGGCTGGGCCTGGAGCTGGATAACCGCGGCGTGGGCGGCACCAGCAGCACCGGGACGGCGGCGCTGGTCCGGGCTGATCCTCCCCCGGCGGCCACCCTCTACCTGCTCATGACGGGACTGAACGATCTCCGCCTGGGCGGGGAATCGGCGTCGGCCCAACAGGGGTACGCCGATGCCTTGGCGACGATTTTCAGTGCCTTCCGGCAGGCCTCCCCCGGCGCCTGGGTGGTGGCCCTCGCCCAGCCCCGACTGTTGGATTTCAGCCTCCATGCCCCGCACCATCTGGGTTCGAACACCCTGGTTGACAGCTACAACCGTGAACTGCGTCGGGTGGCCGCGGGGTTCCCGCAGGTGATGGTGGTTGAGCCTGCCGGGTGGGACGCCGGCACCATGCTGGACGAGGACACGGTGCATCCGAACGATGCCGGCCACCGCTGCCTGGCGCGCGCCGCCGTCACGGCTGCTAGTGCTGCATGGCAATGACAAGGCCCGCCCACGTCTGGGGGACGGCGCCGAGGCCGTGCCCGTTGTCAGGGTTCCAGTATTCTGCCCAGCCGCTGGTAGCGGCGCCTTTGGCCGTGAGTTCGGCGAGCGCCGCGGCTTCGTGCTCCATACCCAGGCGCCGGCAGGCCTGCTGGAAGAGATAGTTCA
>NZ_QAIQ01000655.1:0-517 GCF_003061105.1 Arthrobacter sp. HMWF013 | reverse complement strand
CACATTGGCGGGACCGAACTCCGCCCCGAACCGGGACGGGTCCGCCAGCTGGGCGAGGGCTGCTTTGGCCTTGCTTTCGTCCGCGGTGACCAGGGCGCCCATCACGCCATCGCTGATGGGTATCCGGACCGACGGCCCGCCGCCCACCACCGCCTGGTCTGACCAGAGCTGCTCCCCATGGTCCCACAGAAGCTCGTCCATGGCGGCCGCCAGTTCGGTGGCCCGTTCTTCCAAGATCGCATCCCCGGTGACTGCGGCGAGTTCCCGCAAGTTGAATGCGGTGTAGGCATTGAAGGCTGCCGGGCACGCCACGAAGCTGGTGGACCACTTGGCCGAGCCGTCGTCGTCGAAAAAGATTTCCTTCATGCGCTCCTTGTTCCAGGCCGTTCGGGAGGGGCGGCTGTAGCCCTCTTTGGTCCGGCCCGGGGCTCCCCAATCGTCCCAGCGCGGGGAATGGTCATTGCCTGCCTCCCACGGGTGGACCACGTAGATGAGCCCGTCCGGGGTCCGGCGTTCC
>NZ_QAIQ01000654.1 GCF_003061105.1 Arthrobacter sp. HMWF013 | reverse complement strand
AAGGGTACTTATAAGTACCCTTACTAAAATCGGTATTCGCGGAAAGGACTTTGGAGCCGTGGTTGGGGAACAGCCTCAGCCACACGAGCTGCGCGGAGCGGTTTAAACCTCCGGCCCGCGGCTCGAATCATCTACCAGAAGACGGCGGCCAAACGCCAACTTCCGGCTCGGGAATCAGGGCCGCGAAGGGGATTTAGCCGTTGCCAAACCCTCCGGCAGGGGGCTGGCGACCGGATGAACCCGGGAACCGCCCCGTGACGGCGGAAGAACTACAGGAACGATCATGCTCGAACTGCTAGCCACCGGTTCCCTCCGTGGGATGCTGCTGCCCCCCACCTACGGGACGCACGTTACACAATCGGCCGAATTCACCGTCATGTCCGTCGAAATCTGGACCACGGGACTGGTGGTGAACATCCACCTGGCCTCAACCGAAGGCCCTCCGCCCAACATCACGATGCAGGACCACTTCGGCACGGAGTACACGCTGCAGGACTCCGCCACAGTGGGTTCCCGGAACCTGCAGGTCTTCACTCCCTCGGTGCCGGAAGGGACCCGGAGCCTGACCATCAGGTCGAAGGACGACGCCGAAGCCCGCCCCGTGGTGACGTTTGCCGTGCCCGCCCTGGTCCGACGCGTTGCGGAAGAGCATCAGGCCGTCCCCTTCCCTACGCCGGCCCGTCTCCGCCGCCCGGCTTAGGCAGCGGCGGCCCTGGGGCCCGGTCCGGCATCCGTCCGCATGGCGGATTGGGCAAGCGCTTTCCCGCGGAGAGCTGGCATGATGGACGGCATGCGCATTCTCATCGCTCCGGACAAATTCAAGGGCTCACTCACCGCGGCTGAGGCTGCCGCCGCCATTGCGGAGGGTGCCCTGCGCGTCTATCCCGACGCCGTCGCCACCCAGTTCCCGATCGCCGACGGCGGCGAAGGGACCTTGGAAGCGGCCGTGGCCGCGGGATATGAGGAGCGGCTCAACGCCGTCGTGGGTCCCATCCTTGCCCCGATGGGGGCCGCATGGGCCATCCGAAAGAACGCCGACGGCGGTGCTTCCGCCGTGATTGAGACGGCGCAGGCATCCGGGCTCGCCGAAATGGAACCTACTCCGGCCAATGCCCTGCGGGCCCACAGCTACGGCTGCGGGCAGCTGATCGCAGCCGCCCTCGATGCCGGAGCCACAGAGATCGTGCTGGGGCTCGGCGGCTCGGCAATGACCGACGGCGGCAGCGGGGCCCTGCGTGCATTGGGGCTCAAGCCCCTGGATGCCGCCGGAAACGTGGTCCCCCTCGGCGGCGGGTCCCTCGGTGACATCGTTGCCTTGGACGTCTCAGGGCTGGATCCGCGACTCTCTGCCGTGTCCTTCAGGATCGCAGTGGACGTCCAGAATCCGCTCTACGGGCTGACGGGCGCTGCCCACGTTTTCGGTCCCCAGAAGGGGGCCGATGAGGAGGCAACGGAAGTGCTCGACGCCGGGCTCCGCAACTGGGCATCGGTCCTGCGCGAGTCCACGGGCCGGGACGTCAACGTGCCGGGTGCCGGCGCGGCGGGCGGGTTCCCGGCGTCGTTCCTTGCCTTCACCAACGCCACGCTGGAAGGCGGATTTGCGCTGGTCGCCGGACTCACTGGCCTGGCTGGCCAGTTGGAGAACGCCGATCTGGTGATCACCGGCGAGGGGTCCATGGACTCGCAGTCGCTGACCGGCAAGGCACCCATCGCACTCGCGGACGCTGCCCATGGGCGGGGCATCCCCGTCATCGTGGTGGCCGGACGGATCCTGGTGACCCAGGAGGAGCTGGCGGGGCACGGCGTGGTGGCCGGGGCCCAGCTGCTGGACGTCGCAGCCGGCCCGGAAGACGCCATAGCAAACGCCGCGAAATACCTGGCGTGGGCCACCACTCAGGTGCTGGAAGGCGCATAGCGCCACCAGCGGTTGCGGGTCAGGTGCCGGTCTCGTAATGCGGCTCGGCCACGGGTTTTGATTCGGGGGAGCCCCTCTCGCGGAGATAGACGGACGCGCCCACCAGGACAGCGACGGCCAGGAACTCGCTTTGCCAGTTCTGGAAGGACTCGAACCAGAACTGGCTGGTTCCCATGAACTCAAGGACGCCGACAGTGGCCTCGCCGTGGCTTTGCTGCTCGTCGTTGTAGGCCGCCGCCCCACCCATGGCATGCGCGCTGAACGAGGCGATGAAGAGCAGGAACAGCAACAGGGACAGCGAGTGTTCGTAGACCTTGAGCCATATGCCGCCCCGTTTGACCGGCCAGGGGGTGGAGTCCTTGATGGCCGCGTTCCGCGGGTCCTGATCCTGCGGAGCTTCCTTGCCCATCGGCTTGGACTCGGACGATCCCTTCTGGAACAGGAACACGGTGAGCACAACGTACATGCCCATCTGCAGGAACTCGGATTCCCAGTTCTCAAAGGTCGCTTCAACGAAATTGCCCGTGGACAGGTACTCCACCACCGTGACCCCGGGCTGCCCGTGCTCTGCCTGTTCCTCGCTGTACGCCGCGGCGCCGGACAGGATCATTCCAGCGAAAAACGAGAGGAACAGCCCGGCGTTGACCAGCAGCAGTCCGTGTTCCTTGGCCCAAGTGCGCATGTCCATCCTCCCGGTACGTCCCAGCCTCCCGCGTGCTCTTTGATCCCTGACCGCCCCGTGGATCACCCGCCGGAGGCCCGTTTATTGAGCCGCACCGGGACTGCAATGAGCAGCAGGAGCAGGATGGCCAGCAGGACGCCTCCTGCCGTCAGGCCGGCTGTACGGCCCAGGGTCACATCAAAGACCAGGGCCGCGGTTCCCACGCTGAGCATCCCAACACCGCCCAGGGCCACCTTGGTGATGAAATCGGCGCTGGACACCAAGGTTGCCTTCAGACGCTGACGGAAGAGCCGCCGGTGGACGCTTACCGGCAGGAGAATCAGGGCGGTGGTCAGAGACGCAACCACCACGTTGACGAGGTAGAGGCCAACCTGAAAATCGTCGAGGGTCTCGAAGCGCTCCTGGAACGGGAGGGTCAGCAGGAAGCCGGCAAGAATCTGGACGCCTGTCTGTAAAACCCTGAGTTCCTGCAGCAGCTCGGCCCAGTTCCTGTCGAGCTGCTCCTCCGGGGTTTCATTCCGGCCGGTCTTGCCCGTGAAGTCCTCCACATCGGACATTGCTTCTCCTCCCACGATGCCCGGATGGGCCTGCTGGCCCGCGCCGGGTGCTCCCAAACTAGGCCGAAGTTGCGCGGAGATCAACTTTTGATAAGTTTACTGATTATTGTCCCGGAACGGTGGACTTGCTCCGCCCGGCGGGATAGTTTCGAAGGGCCGGAGAAGTCCGGGGCACCCTTGGAAAACCGACAGCGAACAGGCGGACTATGAGCGAGACTGAGAAGCAGACGGACCAGCCCAGGGACCCGAGGGGCGGCTACCACTCCGGACCGTTTCCTGAGCAGGAACAGGAGCAGCCGGGCCTCACCGCGCCGATGGATCCCAAGCCGGACCATGGCGAGCTGAGCTACGAAGGCCACGGGCAGCTGCAGGGCAAGGCTGCCCTGATTACCGGCGGGGACTCGGGGATTGGCAAGGCGGCGGCCATCGCGTTTGCCCGCGAGGGGGCCGACGTCGCAATTTCCTACCTTCCCGAAGAGGAAGACGACGCCCAGGACACCGCCGGCTGGATTCGCAAGGCAGGCGGGCGGGCGCTCCTTCTGGCTGGCGACGGGCGGGAAGAGGAGTTCAGCACCCGGATCGTCGCGGACGCCGTGGCTGAGTTTGGCCGGCTTGATGTTGTGGTGCTGAATGCGGCCTACCAGAAGAACCGGGACAGCTTCGATTCCCTTCCCACGGAGGAATTCGACAGGGTGTTCAAAACCAATCTTTACTCCCTGCTGTGGACGGCACGGGCCGCGGTACCGCACCTGCAGGCCGGCGCCTCGATCATCACCACCGCGTCCATCCAGGCCTTCAACCCCTCGCCGCAACTGATCGATTACGCCATGACCAAGGCGGCTCAGGTGGCTTTCACCAAGGCGCTCGCGCAGGAACTGGGGCCGAAGGGAATCCGGGTCAATGCGGTGGCGCCCGGCCCCATCTGGACTCCGCTCATCCCTGCCACCGAATGGCCGGACAAACTTCCCACGTTCGGGCAGGACACCCCCTTGCAGCGGGCAGGCCAGCCGGCCGAACTCGCCGCCGCCTACGTGCTGCTGGCCTCGGACCAGGGCTCGTACATTTCCGGGGCTGTGCTGCCAGTAACCGGCGGCAAGGGCCTCTAGCAGCAGCAGGATTTACACGGCAGATTCAGCCACATCCACAACAGGAGGAACCATGAGTCAGGACAGCCAGGACACTCAGGGCACGAAGCCCGAAGAAGAGGGTGGCTACGGCACTCCGACCCCGGAGCAGGAGCTGGGCGGTGCCGG
>NZ_QAIQ01000653.1 GCF_003061105.1 Arthrobacter sp. HMWF013 | reverse complement strand
CGGCCTTCCTCCTCAGCCTGGCGGGCGGCCTGGCCGGCGCCCTTGCCGCATGGCAGACCGGAATGCTCGCAGCACAGCTCTGGGGCGGGCCTGCCGACACCACTGTCAACGCCAGCGTGGCCTTTTCGCTCCGGTCCCTCTCGGTGCTGCTCCTGTGGCCGGCCGCGACGGCCGTTTCGGTCTTCGTGCTGAGCCTGTTGAACCTTCTCCGGCGGGGACCGGAAGGTGAAGGCCTGCCGTTAGCCGGCGGCACCGCGCCGGGTGCGTAAAATGGACCGGTGACCATTACTCCTGAATTTCCTGCCCCTGCCTCTGCCGCAGCGCTCAGTTTCCGTACAGTCGATCTTCGCGGACGGGACCTGACGCTGGCCGGTTTGCGGGCGGCAGTTCCCCGCGCGCAGCACCAGACGATGGCGGACGCGGAGCAGAAGGTCCTGGACATCATCCGGGCGGTCCGCACCCGGGGCTTCGCGGCCCTCAGCGAACTCGCTCTGACGTTTGATGGTGTTCAGCAGCAACACCCGCGGGTCCCGGCCGAAGCTTTGGCCAGTGCCTTGGCAAACCTGGATCCTGCGGTCCGCAGGGCCCTGGAGGAATCGATCAGCCGCGCCCGGCGGTTCGCCGATGGACAGCGGCCCCGCAACATCGACGTCGAGCTCGGGGATGGCGCCCTGGTGAGCCAGAACTGGGTTCCGGTAGCACGCGTCGGCCTCTACGTCCCCGGTGGCCTGGCCGTCTACCCGTCATCCGTGATCATGAACGTGGTTCCTGCCCTGGCCGCGGGCGTAGAATCCATTGCCCTGGCATCGCCGCCGCAGAAGGACTTCAACGGACTACCGCACCCCACCATCCTCGCGGCGGCGGCGCTGCTCGGGATCGACGAGGTGTACGCCATCGGCGGCGCCCAGGCCATCGCCGCTTTCGCCCACGGTGTGCAGGCCAGTGACGCCGGACCGGCGCTGGAGCCCGTGGATGTTGTCACGGGTCCGGGTAACATCTTCGTGGCAACCGCGAAACGCCTGGTTAAAGGCCTGGTGGGAATCGACTCCGAGGCAGGCACCACAGAGATCGCCATTCTGGCCGATTCCTCCGCCCAACCCGCCCTGGTGGCCGCTGACCTGATCAGCCAGGCCGAGCACGATCCTCAGGCCGCGTCGGTACTCATCACCGATTCCGAGGACCTGGCCGCCGCTGTCCGCCTGGAACTGGAACGGCAGTCGGCCGGTACCAAGCACGCTGCGCGGGTTCGCCAGGCTCTCGCCGGCCCGCAGTCCGGAGTTGTCCTGGTGGAGGACTTGGAGCAGGGCATCGCCGCATGTGACGCCTATGCCGCTGAGCACCTTGAAATCATGACGGCGGACGCACCGGCTGTGGCCGCCAGGATCCGCAACGCCGGCGCCATTTTCGTGGGGGACTACAGTCCCGTCAGCCTGGGGGATTACTGCGCAGGCTCTAACCACGTGCTGCCCACCAGCGGTACTGCCGCGTTTTCCTCCGGGCTGAACGTGACCACGTTCCTGCGGGCAATCCAGGTGGTGAACTACAGCAAAGCGGCGCTGCAGGAGGTCAGCGGCCACATCGTGAGCCTCTCCGCTGCCGAGGACCTTCCCGCCCACGGCGAAGCGGTGACCGCGCGGTTCCCGCAAGATTCCTGACCAACCCACGCCGGCCGGCAACCCACTACATGTAGTAATTACAGGATTGTTATTCCGCTATATGTAGTCGTAGACTGATAGACGGCCAGAAGAAACAACAGGGAGGGGACATTATGTACTGTCCGTTCTGCCGTAATCCGGACTCCCGTGTTGTGGACAGCCGTATGGCCGACGACGGCTCAGCTATCCGGCGTCGTCGTCAGTGCCCGGAATGCGGCCGCAGGTTCACCACCGTGGAAACAACCAGCCTCTCGGTCATCAAGCGTTCCGGTGTGGGCGAACCGTTCAGCCGGAGCAAGGTCATCAACGGCGTACGCAAGGCCTGCCAGGGACGCCCTGTCAGCGAGGATGACCTGGCGCTCCTGGCCCAGGAGGTTGAGGAGCAGATCCGTGCCTCCGGTGCGGCGGAAATTGACGCCCACGAGGTGGGGCTGATCATTCTTGGACCCCTGCAGAAACTCGACCAGGTGGCCTATCTGCGCTTCGCCAGCGTCTACCAGGCATTCGAGTCGCTGGAGGACTTCGAGACGGCCATCGCCCTGCTCCGTCATGAGTCGGCCGAAGTGGCCACCCAAGAAACCGTCAAGGGCACCAAGAGCTCCGAGAAGACCCCCCTGTAAAACTTCCGGTGGTGGCAGCGGAGGGGAAGCCGCTGCCGCCACCGGCTCTCCTGCTTTATTTGGTCAGCTTGTGCTTCACGGCAATCTCGACGGCGGCGCCAACAATTCCGGCCTCATTCTTCAGTTTTGCGGGCACAATAGGCGTCCGCAGCCTGAGGTTGGGCAGGTATTCGTCGGCCCGTTTGGAGATGCCGCCGCCCACGATGAAGAGTTCCGGGGAGAAAAGGAACTCCACGTGGGAGAAGTAGCGCTGCAGCAGCACGCTGTACTCATCCCAGCTCAGCCCGTCCCGCTCCCGGGCAACCGCCGAGGCTTTGCTTTCGGCGTCGAAGCCGTCGATCTCAAGGTGGCCCAGCTCAGCGTTGGGGACCAGGCGGCCGTCGAAGATAAAGGCCGAACCGATTCCGGTGCCCAGTGTGATGACCAGGACGGTACCTTCGACGCCGGCACCGGCGCCGTAGCGTGCCTCAGCCAGCCCGGCGGCGTCGGCGTCGTTAATGACCTCAACAGGCCGGCCCAGCCGCGCCGTCAGCAGACCGTCGATGTCAGTGTTGAGCCAGCTCTTGTCCACATTGGCCGCCGAATGGACGACGCCATGCTGGATGATGCCGGGGAACGTGACGCCAACGGGTGAGTCGGCGGCCGGCGCCTCCGGGCGGGCGGAGAGCTCGGCCACTACCTGGGCTACTACCTCGGCAACGGCTTCAGGGGTGGCGGGCTGGGGCGTCGGCACACGGAACCGCTCGCCGAGGAGCTTGCCTTTTTTCAGGTCGACTATGCCGCCCTTGATTCCCGTTCCGCCGATGTCGATTCCGATCAGCGGGGAGTTCTTGTGCGACTTCTCGTCCTTCTTGGCCAATGTTGTTCCGTTCGTGGAAGGGCGTGCGGGGCGGCCGGGTGGCTGACCAGCACGGATTTCAGGGCAGGGTAAGGATTTCGGCGCCGGACTCGGTCACCAGCAGGGTGTGCTCGAACTGGGCCGTACGCTTGTGGTCGCGGGTGACCACCGTCCAGTCGTCCTCCCACATGTCCCATTCAACCGTACCGAGCGTCAGCATGGGTTCGATGGTGAAGACCATGCCCGTCTCGATCACTGTGTTGTAGGCGGGGGCTGCATCGTAGTGCGGGATGATGAGCCCGGTGTGGAAGGCTTCCCCGACCCCATGGCCGGTGAAGTCCCGCACCACACCGTAGCCGAAACGCTTGGCGTACGACTGGATCGCGCGTCCGATCACATTGATTTCGCGGCCGGGAGCGACGGCCCTGATGGCCCGGTTGAGAGATTCGCGGGTGCGTTCGACCAGCAGGCGCGACTCGTCGTCGACGTCGCCTGCCAGGAAGGTGTAGTTGGTATCGCCGTGGACGCCGTTGATGAAGGCGGTGATGTCGATATTGATGATGTCGCCGTCCTGCACCACCGTGCTGTCCGGGATGCCGTGGCAGATCACTTCGTTAAGCGACGAACACAGCGACTTGGGGAATCCGCGGTATCCCAGGGTGGACGGGTAGGCCTGGTGGTCCAGGAGGAACTCGTGGCCCACCTTGTCCAGCTGGTCCGTGGTCACGCCGGGTTCGATGTGTTTGCCGACCTCGACGATTGCCTGTGCGGCGATCCGGCTTGCGATCCGGATTTTTTCGATGGTCTCGGCCGACTTGATCTCCGAGCCGGTGAACTTGGCCGGGGCGGGCTTGCCCACATACTCGGGG
>NZ_QAIQ01000652.1:1365-2978 GCF_003061105.1 Arthrobacter sp. HMWF013 | reverse complement strand
ATCCAGGACACGGCCTACACCGCACGGCAACGGGTCATGGAACTTTCCTCCTGACCTAGCCGGCGGACCGGACCGCGGCCGCCGCCACATCAGCATCCATCCACGGCGAAAGAACGCCTCGATGGGTGATGCCCCCATGCCCGCACGGGCAGGACTTCAACCGCTTTTTGAAAGGCTCATTCAGCATGTCCGGACCATTGAACGGCACAACCGTCGTTGACCTCACCCGAGCCTTGGCCGGACCCCACGCCACCATGATGATGGCCGATCTTGGTGCCCGCATCATCAAGGTTGAATCCCCGCAGGGCGGGGACGACACCCGCGGCTGGGGCCCGCCTTTCGTGGGCGACGCCGACGAAAGGCAGTCGACCTATTTCCTGTCCTGCAACCGGAACAAGGAATCCATCACGTTGGACCTGAAGAGCGACGCCGGGGCGACATTCTCCGCCGTCTCATCAAGACAGCCGACGTCCTGGTGGAAAACTTCCGGCCGGGAACGCTGGACCGTCTGGGATTCAGCCCGGCAGCCATCGAACAACTCAACCCCCGGATCGTGATCCTTTCCATTTCCGGATTCGGGCACGACGGTCCCGAAGGTGATCGTGCCGGTTACGACCAGATCGCCCAGGGCGAAAGCGGACTGATGTCGCTGACCGGGTCCGGCCCGGACGATCCCCAGCGGGTCGGCGTTCCCATCGGCGACCTGCTGGCCGGAATTTACGGCGCCTACGGGGTGCTGGCGGCGCTGCTCGAACGGGAACGCATTGGCCGCGGCCAGATCGTCAGGACGTCCCTGCTGGCCTCCCTCGTCGGTGTTCATGCATTTCAGGGCACCCGGTGGACAGTCGCCGGCGAAACCGGCTCTGCCCAGGGAAACCACCACCCCTCCATCGCCCCCTATGGCCTGTTCCGCTGCGCCGACGGCGCCGTGCAGATTGCCGTCGGCTCCGAGGGACTGTGGTCACGCTTTGCCGCCTTCTCCGGTCTGGACGCAGCCAATCCCAGGTTCTCCTCCAATGCCGAGAGAGTCCGAAACCACCAGGAACTGGTCGCGGAAATCGAGCAACGCTTCGCCGGACGCAAAGCCTCTGACCTACTCTCCGGTCTGCAGGAAGCAGGCATTCCGGCCGGAAAGGTCCGCACCATCGACGAAGTGTACGAATGGGAACAGACAAGGTCCCAGGGCCTGGTTGTTGGCGTGGAGCATCCCACGCTGGGACGCATCGAGCTTCCCGGTCCTCCGCTGCGCTTCTTCGAGCACGCCGGAACCGAAATCACCAAGCGCGACCATACCGCTCCCCCGCTCCTTGGCCAGCACGACGCAACCGTCGCGTATTGGCTTGACGAGTCGGTAGTCGCGTGACCCCGGTGCCAGCCCCTGCACGGATCAGCCCCGACGAACTGACAGCCCTGACCCTGGACGCCGGAAGCTTTCAGTCCTGGGACCAGCCGCTGACGCCCCTCGCGATCGAAGCCGGCTACGCCGATGAACTGGCCGCTGCCAGGACAAAATCCGGACACGACGAATCAATCATCACCGGTGAGGGAACCATCGGTGGTCGGCGGGTCGCCGTCGTCCTCAGCGAGTTCAGATTCTTGGGCGGGTCCATCGG
>NZ_QAIQ01000652.1:0-1355 GCF_003061105.1 Arthrobacter sp. HMWF013 | reverse complement strand
GAATCACCCGTGCAATCGAAGAGGCCACCCAACTGAATCTGCCACTGCTGGCCTCCCCCGTTTCCGGGGGAACAAGAATGCAGGAAGGAACGGCCGCTTTCGTCCAAATGGCGAGGATCACCGCCGCTGTCAACGCCCATAAGGACGCCCGGCTCCCTTATCTGGTGTACCTCAGGCACCCCACGACCGGAGGCGTCTTCGCATCATGGGGATCACTCGGCCACATCAACGTGGCACAGCCCCACGCTCTTGTCGGGTTCCTTGGGCCAAAGGTTTACAAAGCGCTTCACGGCAATGACTTTCCAGCCGGCGTGCAGCAGTCCGAGAACCTATACCGGAATGGCATCATCGACGCGGTCCTGGACCCCAGGCATCTGCGCACTTTCCTCATCCGCATGCTGAAAGTTCTCCAATCGAAAGCCGGGACGCCCGCACCCTTCGCCAGCCTGCCTTCGCCAGCAATAGCCAGTACCGGGGATACCGACTCCTGGGCCGCTGTCACCGCCTCCCGGGACCCCAGACGAGCAGGCTTGCGCAGCTTCCTGCGCCGAGCAGCGACAGACCTTGTGCCCCTCAGCAGTTTCGCTCCCGGCAACAGCCAGGTCGTGTCACTGTCCATAGCCACCATTGCAGGCCAAGGCACCGTCGTCGTCGGACTCGACAGGCGCGCAGCCGCAGACGGAACGCCGCTGGGACCCCAAGCGCTCCGCGAAGCGCAGCGCGGGATGAGGATCGCGTCCGACCTCGGACTGCCCCTGCTCGCCGTTATTGACACACCCGGGGCCGATCTCTCGGTAGAAGCGGAGGAAGGGGGCCTTGGACGGGAGATCGCACGGAGTCTTTCGCTGCTGCTCGCCCTCCGTGTCCCGACGGTGACGCTGCTCCTGGGCCAGGGCGCCGGAGGCGGGGCGTTGGCCTTGTTTCCGGCGGACAGAATCATCGCCTCCAGTGACAGCTGGCTTGCCCCCTTGCCCCCTGAAGGCGCCAGCGCTATCGTCCACGGCAGCACGGACCATGCTGCGGAGATGGCCCGCCAGCAGCGTGTAGGTGCCGCGGCCATGCTTCAGGATGGACTCGTCGATGAAGTCGTCAGTGACTCCCCCGGAGCTTCCTCGAATATCTTCTTCGACAACGCCGCCCGCGCAGTGCAACAACACCTCGGGGCAATCGCGCAGATCGACCCGGACATGCTCATTAAGGAACGCTGCCAACGCTACGAAGTGATCGGCGCACGTGAACTGGATACCGCCCAGATCGTCCCGTCGCACTGATTCACGCCACCGCCCAAGCCCAAGCCCAAGCCCAAGCCCATATTCCAGGATCGAAGTGACGGTCACCATGAAACAGGATAAGAA
>NZ_QAIQ01000651.1 GCF_003061105.1 Arthrobacter sp. HMWF013 | reverse complement strand
GTCAGCTGCGTGCCGGGCTCACCGATGGACTGTGCGGCGATGATGCCGACAGCCTCGCCGATGTCCACGGTCTTGCCGGTGGCCAGCGAACGGCCATAGCACAGGGCGCAGGTGCCGACGCTGGACTCACAGGTGAGTACGGAGCGGACCTTGACCTCGGTGATGCCGGCTGCGAACAGCTCAGCGATCACGACGTCGCCACAGTCGGTGCCGCCGGCTGCAAGGACATTGCCCTTGGAGTCCACAACATCAACAGCGAGCGTACGGGCGTAGGCACTGTTCTCGACGTTCTCGTCCAGAACCAGCTCGCCGTTGGCGTCCGGGACAGCGATGGGCGTGACCAAACCACGCTCAGTGCCGCAGTCCTCTTCGCGAACGATGACGTCCTGCGAGACGTCCACCAGGCGACGGGTCAGGTAACCCGAGTTGGCGGTACGCAGCGCGGTGTCAGCCAGACCCTTACGGGCACCGTGCGTGGCGATGAAGTATTCCAGCACCGACAGGCCCTCGCGGTAGGAGGACTTGATGGGACGCGGGATGATCTCACCCTTAGGGTTGGCCACCAGGCCACGGATACCCGCGATCTGACGGACCTGCATCCAGTTACCACGTGCACCGGAGGACACCATGCGGTTGATGGTGTTCATCGGGGACAGGCTGTCACGCATCGCCTGGGCGATCTCGTTCGTTGCCTTGTTCCAGATCTCGATCAGTTCCTGGCGACGCTCGTCGTCGTCGATCAGGCCCTTGTCGTACTGGCCCTGGATCTTGGCAGCCATGGTTTCGTAGCCGGCGAGGATCTTCGGCTTGTCCTTGGGTACCTCGATGTCCGAGATGGCAACGGTAACGCCCGAGCGGGTGGCCCAGTAGAAACCGGCATCCTTGAGGTTATCCAGCGTTGCCGCCGTAATCACCTTCGGGTAGCGCTCTGCGAGGTCGTTGACGATCGTGGACAGTTCGCCCTTGTCTGCAACGTTCTCAACCCACGGGTAATCCGCCGGCAGGGTCTGGTTGAAGATGACCTGGCCCAGGGAGGTCTGGACGAGAACCGGCTGGCCGGCCTCCCAGCCTTCCGGAGCTTCCCAGCCCGCGTACGGGACGAAGCCTTCAAGGCGGATCTTGACCTGCGAGTTCAGGTGCAGCTCGCGGAGGTCGTAGGCCATGATGGCTTCCGAAACGGACGAGAAGACGCGGCCTTCGCCAGCTGAACCGACACGCTTGGTGGTCAGGTGGTAGAGGCCGATGATCATATCCTGCGAAGGCAGGGTGACCGGGCGGCCGTCGGACGGCTTCAGGATGTTGTTCGAGGACAGCATCAGGATGCGTGCCTCAGCCTGGGCTTCGGGGCTCAGCGGCAGGTGGACTGCCATCTGGTCGCCATCGAAGTCGGCGTTGAAGGCGCCACAAACCAGCGGGTGAAGCTGGATGGCCTTACCTTCAACAAGCTGCGGTTCGAACGCCTGGATGCCGAGGCGGTGCAGGGTAGGTGCACGGTTGAGCAGCACCGGGTGTTCGGTGATGATCTCTTCGAGCACGTCCCAGACCTGCGGACGGTAACGCTCGACCATACGCTTGGCCGACTTGATGTTCTGGGCGTGGTTGAGGTCAACCAGGCGCTTCATCACGAACGGCTTGAAGAGCTCCAGCGCCATCTGCTTGGGCAGGCCACACTGGTGCAGCTTCAGCTGCGGACCGACGACGATGACCGAACGGCCGGAGTAGTCGACGCGCTTGCCGAGGAGGTTCTGGCGGAAACGGCCCTGCTTGCCCTTGAGCATGTCGCTCAGAGACTTCAGTGGAC
>NZ_QAIQ01000650.1:1863-6070 GCF_003061105.1 Arthrobacter sp. HMWF013 | reverse complement strand
CCACCAGCACCGGCCGCAGAACTCCACGGCGGCTCGGTCCCGGCCCCGGAACAAAAGGTGCCCGGCCAGTAGCTGGCAACAGCCGCCAGGCAGCACGTCAGACCGCCGGGCTCCCACCAGGCAATCAGTCAGGCATCAGGCAGTCAACAAGGCGAGCAGCAAGGAAATCACGGTGGCGCAGAAGACCGGCAAAGCAAAAAGCGGCAAGGTGCCCAACGCCACCAAGCGGCTCCGCCTCGGCCTGGGGATCATGCTGACCCTCCTGCTGGTCGTGGGCGGGAAACTCTTTATGGTCCAAGGGCTCGACGTCGGCGGAATGGCCGCGGCAGCGCTCGATTACCGGATGCGTGAGACCTCCCTGCCTGCCGAGCGCGGTAGCATCCTGGACGCCAATGGCGTGGTGCTGGCCAACAGCCTGATCCGGTACAACCTGGTGGTGGACCAGGTCACCAACACGAAGACGGAGAAGTTCTGGCGCTTGGTGGAGGGCCAGGACAAGCTGGTGGAAGTCAGCCGGGACCAGGGCATCAGCGAACTCGCGGCTGTCCTTGGAACGGACTCTGAGGATCTCCGGAAGGCCGTCACCGGAGAATCCAAGTACTACATTGTGGCTAAGGACCTGAAGCCGGACGTTGAAGACCGGATCTCCAAGCTCCAGATCCCCGGCATCGTCACTGAAGGCGTGAGCAAGCGGGTTTACCCCAACGGGTCCGTAGCAGGCGGGATCATCGGTTTCCTCCAGGACGGCAGCACTGGCCAGGCGGGAATCGAACAGACCCAGGATGAGTTGCTGCGCGGCGTGGACGGGAAGCGGCTTTTCGAAATCGGCGCCGACGGCCTGCGCATCCCCGTCGGTGTGGATGAACTGACCCCGCCTGAGGACGGCAAAGACGTCAGGCTGACCCTCAACGCCGACCTCCAGTATTTCGCCCAGCAGGCCATCCAGAGCCAGTCGGACAAGCAGGGGGCCGAATGGGGCGTCATTACGGTGATGGACGCCAAGACCGGCAACATCGTCGCGATGGCAGACACCAACTCCCCGGACCCTAACGATCCCGGAAGAGTGGCGGCGAAGGACCGTGGCGTTCGCTCGGTGACTGCTGCCTACGAGCCCGGATCGGTGCAGAAGATGATCACTGCCGCTGCATTGATTGAGGAGGGAAAGGCCAGCCCCCTGGATACGTTCACGCTCGGTCCTTCCTACACGGTGAACGGCCAGAGCTTCACGGACTCCTTTGCCCACGGCACCGAAGAGCGCACGCTGGCCGGGATCCTTGGCTGGTCCATGAACACGGGGACCGTAATGGCCGGAGAGCGGCTCACCAAGGAACAAAGATACGACTGGCTCAGGAAGTTCGGCATCGGTGAGGCCCCGGACATCGGCCTCCCCGCCACGGCCGCCGGCATCCTCACCCCTGCTGACCAGTGGGACGGACGCCAGGAGTTCACTGTCCTCTTCGGCCAGGGCGTTTCGCAGTCGACGCTTCAAACAGTGCGGGCATTCCAGACGATCGCCAACAACGGCGTCATGCTCCAGCCCAGGCTCATCGATGCCTACGTCACCGCTGACGGCAAGGAGGAGAAGGTGGCCCCGCAGCCTTCCCGCCAGGTGGTCTCCGACAACACCGCCCAGCAGGTTCAGGACATCCTGGAAAGTGCCGTCACTGAAGGGCAGATCAAGGACGCGGCCATCGACGGTTATCGGGTTGGAGCAAAAACGGGAACATCCGAATCGCCGTGCGACGACGGCAAGTCAGGCTTCTGCGGGTACACCGCTTCAATCGTAGGGATGGCACCGATGGATGACCCTCGGTTTATTGTTGAGGTGGTGCTGCAGCGTCCGAAGGGCGACATCTACGGCATCACGCAGGGGCCGGTGTTCCGCTCGGTGATGAGCCAGGCCCTGCGCACCTACAACGTCCAGCCGTCCACGGGCGAACCGGCCAGGCTGCCGCAGTTCGCCAAGTAGCACCACGCCAGGCAGCAGTTCCCACCGCGCCCGTACCGGAAGCCGATTCCTGCGGGCACGATCCACTAGCACCATCGGAGATCCTTTTGTCACACCAGAACGAACCTGGCAGCCACAGCGCGCCGGAAGGGGAAACCCCCGCCGGCCGGTTCAGGCCCACAGCCGTAGCTGCGGTCCGTCTGGACAGCATTGGGGAAGCACTCGGTGTCCCGGTGCCGGGTTCGTCGGCCGGGATCAGCGTCACCGGTATTTCGCTGAACTCCCGCACCGTGGAGCACGGAGACCTGTACGTGGCGCTGCCCGGTGCCGCCCGCCATGGCGCTGACTTCGTGTCACAGGCGGTGGACCGGGGAGCGGTGGCGATTCTCACGGACGACGCCGGTGCGCGGCTCCTGGCACTGTCAGCGGACACTTCCGTCCCCGTCCTGGTGGTTGACGCACCGCGAAACGTCGTGGGGCCGCTCTCAGCCCTGATCTACCGGAGCCAGCCGTCCGCCGGGCGGCCCTTGCGTCTCTTCGGCGTGACGGGCACCAACGGAAAGACCACCACCACGTATTTCATCAACGCCCTGCTTCGCTCCCTCGGGCAGAAGACCGGCCTGATCGGAACCATCGAGATTCTTGCCGGCGGGCAGCCGATTCCCAGCCTGCTGACCACCCCCGAATCAACGGATGTCCATGGGCTGCTGGCACTGATGCGGGAAAGAGGTCTGGACGCTGCGTCGATGGAAGTGTCCTCCCATGCCGTGTCCTTCCAACGGGTGGACGGTGTGCTCTTCGATGTCGCGGGGTTCACCAACCTGACGCAGGACCACCTGGACCTCCACGGGACCATGGAAGACTACTTCGCCACCAAGGCCGAGCTGTTCACGCCGCAGCGCGCCCGTGCCGCCGTAGTAACGGTCGACGACGACTGGGGCCGAAGGCTTGCCGCCACAGCCGGGATCCCGGTCACCACCCTCGCCACCGTTTCCGGCGGCGATCTTTCGCGCGAAGACGCCGACTGGCGGGTCGCGGAGATTGCCGCCCGCGGGCTGGGATCCGATTTCACCCTGCGCGGCCCTGACGGCACTGCGCTGCAGGTCCACACCGGGCTGCCCGGTACCTTCAACGTGGCCAATGCGGCACTGGCCACTGTGATGGTGCTGGCCAGCGGGGTGGACGCCGCCGCCGTGCAGGCGGCCCTGAATTCCCACGATCCCTTCACCGTGGCGGTGCCGGGCAGGATGCAGCTGATTTCGGACGCGCCGGCCGCCGTGGTCGACTTTGCCCACAACACTGATGCCCTGGCCCGGGCTCTGCAAGCCGTCCGGTCGCCGGTGCCCGGCTCCAGGGTGATAGTTGTTTTCGGCGCCACCGGTCAACGGGACCAAGGCAAACGGCCAGCCATGGGAGCTATCGCTGCGCGGCTTGCAGACGTTGTGATCATCACGGACGATGACCCCCACGATGAAGACCCGGCAGCCATCAGGGCAGACGTCATGGCGGGTGCCAGGGCTGCCCTCGAGCAGGAGCCGTTGGAGAGTGTGATCGAGGAAGTATATCCCCGCGATGCCGCCATCCAACGCGCTGTTGAACTGGCCGATCCGAGCGACACCATCCTGGTGGCCGGCCGCGGACACGAGGTCTGGCAGGAAGTCAAAGGTGTCAACCTTGCGCTCGATGACCGGGTGGAACTCCGGAACGCCTTGACAGCCAGGGGATTCACCGTTCTTCCAGACGACCGGATAGAGTCCTAGACCGAGATGATTGCATTTACTGCGGCGGAAATCGCCGAAATCACAAACGGCCGCCTGGACGCCGATCCCGGGATCACCCCTCTTTCGGTAGTTACCGATTCCCGTGAGGCGGCCCCCGGGTCGCTCTACGTTGCAAAACCCGGCGAAAACGCTGACGGCCACGACTTTGTCGCAGCGGCGTTCAGCCGCGGTGCGGTGCTTGTTCTCGCGGAGCGCCCGGTGACGGGTGCCGATGGTGAGCAGTACCCCGCGATCCTGGTCAAGGATGCCGTCCTGGCGATGGGCGCGCTCGCTGCCGAGGCAGTGCGCCGCATCCGTGCGGCCAAGGCTGCAGCCAACGGTGTCCTTACTGTCATCGGCATCACCGGTTCCGCCGGCAAAACCACCACCAAAGACCTCCTTGCAGGGATACTCACGCAGCAGGGCCCAACCGTTGCGCCGCAGGGATCCTACAACGGCGAGGTGGGAGTTCCGCTGACCGTCTTCGGGGCGGATGCGG
>NZ_QAIQ01000650.1:0-1849 GCF_003061105.1 Arthrobacter sp. HMWF013 | reverse complement strand
GTCGAAGCCCTCAGCGCCAGTGGAACCGCCATCCTCAACCTCGACGACGAACGCGTCGCAGCCATGCGGCCCCGCACCGCCGCAGCCGTGCTGGGCTTTTCCGCCGAAGGACGCAGCGATGCTGCTGTCCAGGCGCTGAACCCGGACACCAACGCTGAGGGGAACCCAGAGTTCGATCTCATCCTGCCCGGCGGCGAGTCCGGGCTGCACGTGCGCAGCCGCCTCATCGGGGCGCACCACACCGGCAACCTCCTGGCCGCGGCAGCTGCCGCTTTTGCCGCAGGAGTGCCTGGCCAGGACATCGCCGCTTCGCTCAGCGCCCAGTCCGCCGCAAGCCGTTGGCGGATGGAGCGCACCGAACGTGCTGACGGAGTCACCGTCATCAATGACGCCTATAACGCGAATCCTGAATCCATGCGGGCCGCCCTGCGCACTTTGGCCGACCTCGGCCGGGGGAGACGGACCTGGGCCGTCCTGGGCGCGATGCTGGAGCTTGGCGACGATTCCATCCGCGAACACACAGCGGTGGGGACCCAGGTGGTCCGGCTTAATATCTCCAGGCTTGTAGTGGTGGGCCGTGAAGCCCGCGCCCTCTATGTTTCCGCCGTCCAGGAAGGATCCTGGGGTGACGAATGCGTTTTCGCGGAAACTGCTGACGAGGCGTATTCGCTGCTCGATGCGGAGCTTGAGCCCGGGGATCTGGTGCTCTTCAAGTCTTCGAACAGCGTGGGGCTGCGGCACCTGGGCGATCGGATAGCATTACCCCCACAATCCATCCAACCGGCCGACGAAGGGAGCAAGCTGCTGTGATTGCACTTCTGATCGGTTCGGGACTGGCCCTGCTGTTCGCCCTGGTGGGAACCCCGCTGTTCATCCGACTGCTGGTGAGCAAAAGCTACGGCCAGTTCATCCGCGATGACGGACCCACGTCGCACCACACAAAACGCGGCACGCCCACCATGGGCGGAACCGTGGTGGTGGCTGCGGTGCTGCTCAGCTACGGGCTGACGCACCTGATCATGTGGATGATGAACCCGGCGTCCGCCGGTCCGTCGGCTTCTGTCCTGATCCTGCTCTTCCTGATGGTCGGGATGGGGCTGGTGGGGTTCCTGGACGATTTCATCAAGATTTCCCGGCAGCGGAGCCTGGGCCTGGACGCCAAAGCGAAGCTCATCCTCCAGGCCGCGGTTGGCATTGCCTTCGCCATCCTGGCGCTGAACTTTCCCGACTCCGACGGCGTCACTCCAGCCTCCACTAAAATCTCCCTGGTACGCGATGTGCCCTGGCTGGACCTTGCGTTCGGCGGCACAGTCCTCGGGGCCATTCTTTTTGTCCTCTGGTCAAACCTGATCGTCACCGCGGCCACCAACGGCGTGAATCTTACCGATGGCCTTGATGGGCTCGCTGCCGGAGCCTCGATCATGGTCTTTGGCGCCTATACCCTGATGGGGATCTGGCAGAGCAACCAGGCCTGCGGGTCGCCGCGGGAGGCCGGCAGCGGCTGCTACTCCGTCCGCGACCCCCTGGACCTGGCACTCCTGGCAGCCATCATGAGTGCGGCCCTGGTGGGCTTCCTGTGGTGGAACACTTCGCCGGCAAAAATATTCATGGGTGACACCGGCTCCCTGGCCATCGGCGGTGCCATTGCCGGCTTCGCCATCCTGTCTCGTACTGAGCTGCTCCTGGGCATCATCGGCGGGCTGTTCGTCCTGATCACCCTGTCGGTGATCATCCAGGTGGGCTATTTCAAAGCCACCGGCGGCAAACGCGTCTTCAAGATGGCACCACTGCAACATCACTTCGAGCTGCAGGGCTGGGCGGAAGTGACGGTGGTTGTCCGGTTCTGGAT
>NZ_QAIQ01000649.1 GCF_003061105.1 Arthrobacter sp. HMWF013 | reverse complement strand
CGTCGGCGGCGAAGCCAACACCGATGACGTCACCGAGGCCATCATCAAGGTCCTCACCCACACCCTGGCCGCCGTCTAGCGTCTGAGTTAACGGCCGACGGCGGCGCGCCCGCCGCCGTCGGCCATCCCCCGTGTCATCAAGCACCTTCCAGTTATATTCCACAACGAGGTAGGAATCATGGACCACACCACCACTGCCGGCGCGGCAACGCGGGCACCTAAAACACCTTTGTACCGTCAACTGTATTTCTGGGTACTGACCGCGATCGTCATAGGCGTCCTGGTCGGCTGGCTCGCACCAAGTGTCGGCATCGCCATGGAACCCATCGGGACCACCTTCGTGGATGCGATGAAGATGCTGATCGGCCCCATCGTCTTCCTGACCATCGTCGGCGGCATCGCCAGCGTCGCGGACCTGAAGAAGGTGGGAATGACCGGCCTGAAGGCCCTGACCTACTTCCAGGTGGGCACCATCCTGGCAATGATTTTCGGCCTCGTCGCCATCAATGTTTTCCGCCTGGGCGACGGCGTCAACGCCGACGCCGGCAGCATCGAGACCTCCGAGTCCGCCGCAAAGCTGATCGACGCCGGGGCGAACCAGGAGTGGTGGCAGATCCTGACCAAAGTCATCCCGGAAAGCATGGTTGCCCCCTTCGTTGAAGGCAACATCCTCCAGATCATCTTCATCGCCGTGATCTTCGGCATCGCACTGAACGCGATGGGCAAGGTTGGCGCGCCTGTCCTGGACGGTGTGCAGCGCCTCACCGGGGTCATGTTCAAAATCCTGGGCTTCATCATGAAAGCCGCCCCCATCGGTGCTTTCGGCGCCATGGCCTACGCCGTCGGCAAGTTCGGCGTCTCCTCCCTGACCAGCATGGGCGGACTGATCGCGCTGTTCTACATCACCTCCATCCTCTTCGTGGTGATCGTGCTCGGCTCCATCATGGCTTTCCTGAAGCTGAACATCTTCAAGATGATCCGCCACCTCAAAGAGGAATACATGCTCATCCTGGGCACCTCCA
>NZ_QAIQ01000648.1 GCF_003061105.1 Arthrobacter sp. HMWF013 | reverse complement strand
TTGGCTTCGCCGCCGACGTCGCGGGTCAGGTAGCCGGCGGCGGTGGTCTGCTCGATGGCAACCTCTACCAGGCGGGCTTCCTCATGCAGTCCGAAGTGGTCCAGCATGAGGGCGGCGCTGGCGATGGCGCCGATCGGGTTGCTGATTCCCTTGCCGGCGATGTCCGGGGCGGAGCCGTGGACCGGTTCGAACATGGACGGGAAGCGGCGTTCGGGGTTCAGGTTGGCGCTGGCGGCGAGGCCGAGGCTGCCGGCAAGCGCGGAGCCGAGGTCTGAGAGGATATCGGCGTTCAGGTTGGAGGCGACCACCACGGACAGTTCCTCCGGCTTGAGGATGAACTTGGCGCTCATCGCGTCCACCAGGACGCTTTCGGTCTGCACGTCCGGGTAGTCCAGGGCCACGCGGTTGAAGACTTCGTCCCACAGGACCATGCCGTACTGCTGGGCGTTGGACTTGGTCACGGACGAGACCTTCTTGACCGTGCGGGTCCGGGCCAGGTCGAAGGCGAAGCGCATGATGCGCTCGCAGCCCTTTTCGGTGAACAGTGCGGTCTGCAGGGCCACCTCGTTGCCCGGGCCGCGGCCGCTCAGGTTGCGGCCACCGAGCCCGGCGTACTCGCCTTCGCTGTTTTCGCGGACAACCACCCAGTCAAGCTCGGTGTTGTCAGCCTTGCGCAGCGGGGACTGGATGCCGGGCAGGAACTTCACCGGGCGGATGTTGGCCCACTGGTCAAAGTTCTGGGTGATGTTCAGGCGCAGGCCCCACAGGCTGATGTGGTCCGGAACGTTTTCCCACCCGACGGCGCCGAAGTAGATCGCGTCGAAATCCTTCAGGGTCTCAAGGCCCTGGGGATCCATCATCTGGCCGGTCTTTGCGTAGTAGCCGCAGCCCCAGGGGAACTCGGTCCAGTCGAAAGCGAACTTGCCGCCGGAGTTCTCTGCCAGGGCGTCCAGGACACGGCGGCCGGCGGAGACAACTTCCTTGCCGACGCCGTCGGCGGGGATCGAAGCGATGCTGAATTTCTGGGTGGCGCTCATGTGCCTACCTCCTCGTTG
>NZ_QAIQ01000647.1:1410-3555 GCF_003061105.1 Arthrobacter sp. HMWF013 | reverse complement strand
GGCCGGTACCGGAGCAACGACAGGTGGTGGGGGTGGTGGCGGGACGGCCCCGGGACCGCTTCCTACGCCACCTACGTTGCCACCTCCGGAGTTGTTGCCGCCGCCTGTCCCGGGCCCCATGCCGTTATCCCCGCACACTTGCGATCCGTTAGGCGCGGTCGTGCAGACGATTTCGGCGTGGGCCGGCGTACTGAGAACCAGCGGCCCTGCCAGGATGGCGAGGCAGAGTCCGGCCCCAAGTTTGATGCGCATTGTTCCCCCAATGATGCGCCGGACTTACCGGCTCTCAGTAAGCGTATCCGAGCCGGGTTGCTTTGTGTTTGTGCAGGTCAGAGCCTTACCACCTTCACTCGACGCGCGGCTTGGCCAGTGGCGGGTGGATGTGCCGGTCGGTGGCGGTGAACAGGGCTGCGGGTGCGCCCGCGGCGGCCCGTGCCTTTTTCCCGGTGTCCTCGAGCTGGGGCATCATTTTGCGGGTGAAGTTCCCTGCGGGCAGAGTGACGTTCCAGACCGCCTCGTAGACGGTGCGGAGCTGCGTCATGGTGAACTCTGCGGGCAGCAGCCGGGCGGCGACGGTCGTGTATTCCATCTTCCCGGAGAGCCGGTCCAGCCCGTCGCGCAGGATGGTGGTGTGGTCGAACGCCAGGGCGTCGCTGTCGAGGAGCTCATGGACGGGGTGCCAGGCGGCGGCTGAGGCGTCGGTGCCGGCTGAGATTTCCGGCAGGGTGTGGCCGTCGGTGGCGAGTAGTGCCAGGTGGGCGACGGAGGCGACCCGCATGCGGGGGTCCCGGTCCGGTTCGGTGTAGGTGGCCAGCTGTTCGATGTGGACCGGCAGCTGTCCGAGGTCAAGTCCGGTTTCTTCGGCGAGCTTCCGGTGGGCTGCCTGCTCTGCAGATTCCTGGGGGCCGACGAACCCGCCGGGCAGCGCAAGCGCGTCCTTGAAGGGGTGGCCGCCGCGGCGGACCAAGGCAGTGTGAAGCACTGCCCCGGTCACGGCGAAGACCACCAGGTCAGCGGTCAGTGCGATGGAGGGGTAGTCCTTGGGCTTGTAGCCGGCGAGGAATTCCTTCTCGGACTTCGCTTCGGGGCTCATCGGGTGGCTACTTCGAGGACGGTGCGGGTGGCCCAAGGCGGGGAGGTGAATTCGCTGCGCTGGGCGAGGATGAGGTCGATGATCTCGGTGACGGTCTTCATGCGGCGGTCGTGGTCGCCGGTGACCAGGATCCAGGAGTGGCCCTCGTCGGTCAGGGTTTCCTTGAACCATTCGGTCATGTCGGCCCGGCGGTGTTCGCCTTCGCGCCAGCCGTCGTCTTCGAAGTCCACACCTACGTGATCGGTGATCAGGTAGATGTCGCGCTTGGGCAGTTTGCTGGCCGCGTTGTAGGACCCGTAGCTGCGTTCGCCGATGTAGAACCGCTCCCAGAGGGTGGTGGCTAGCGAATCGGTGTCGGCGATGACCAGCGGGCAGACGTCGGCGGCGGCGTTCTCCATGGCGTTCTGCCGGGCACCGATCCGGCCGAAATCTTGTTCGGTCCAGACCATGTCCGCCAGCTGTGTGTCCGGCTTTTCGGCTTGCAGTGCACCGAACTTCTCGTAGGTGTAGTCGCGGCCGTATTCGGTGACGTCTGCGAGCAGGGGGAACCGGGTCCGGTAGTGCTCGGTAACGGCCTCCGCCAGGGTGGTGGTGCCGGTGGATTCTGCGCCGACCACGATGATGCGGGTGGCCATCTCCTGCCGTGCCGGGCCGATGATGTACGGCCAGGCGGACCCGAGGTCATCCCGGCAGAGCGTGCCGCTGACCGGGTAGGTGGTCCGGGACTGGTCCACGAGGACGTGCTCGGCGCCGAAGGCTTCGGCCAGCTGTGCACCGTACTCCTCGGAGCTGAAGACCGCGTCGACGGATGTGATGCCGTTGGATTTCAGGGCCAGGCGCATGAGCTCGTTCTGGGCCTTCCAGATCTCCTCGGAGTGGTAGTCCTCCGGGCAGTCGTTCCGCATCCCGATGACCTGCACTCCGGGAGTCTCAGCGAACTCTGCGGCCAGCCATGTGGCCCGGTCGGGGACTGTGACAGATTCGAATCGGTTGCCCAGGACGAGGACCGCGACGTTCTCCGACTGCGCGGCGGCGGTGTTGATCAGGTGGAC
>NZ_QAIQ01000647.1:0-1369 GCF_003061105.1 Arthrobacter sp. HMWF013 | reverse complement strand
CATCTCAGGCTCCTGCCGCGACGGTTTCGGGGGTGGCTGCCGTGGTTTCCAGCTGGCGGGTGCGCTTCCAGTCGATGAGGCCGTAAATGCACAGGGCGAGGAATCCGATGTAGAGGATTGCTGTCAGGGCCAGTCCGCGGCTGAAGTACAGCGGGATGGAGACGACGTCGATGAGGATCCAGACGTACCAGTGCTGGAAGATCTTCTTGGCCTGACCGTAGGTGGCGACCAGTGAGGCGGTCAGGACGAAAGCGTCCGGCCAGGGCACCTGTGAGTCGGTGCCGTGGGTGAGGATCATGGCGACCCCGGCTGTGCCGACGAGGGTGGCGGCAGCCCCGAGGATGATCTCTTTGGTGTTGGCGTTCCGGATGGGGAGGTCGTTCCGACTGTCGGTGGCGGCGTTGCCGCGGACCCAGTTGTACCAGCCGTAGACGGCGACGGCGGCGAAGATGACCTGGAGGACGGTTTCGCCGTAAAGGCCGGCGCCCAAGAACAGGATGATGAACGCGAAGTTGTTGAGCATGCCGATGGGCCAGTTCCACAGCTTCTGCTTCGCGACCCCGTAGACGCAGGCGGCGCCGGTGACGAAGCCGATGATCTCGATCCAGCTGACGGGGCTGCCGAGAAGGTTGGGGATCGCTGCGGAGTTCATCCAGTCGAGCAGGGCTGTCATCGTCATTCCGTTTCCTTGTTATCAAGCTGACAATAAAGACACTACCAGTCTTATTATCAGCCTGACAATAACTACCCAGTGTGACGTCCGTCTCCTTAAGGCGGAGGTGGCTGCCGTCCGCGTTCGTGGGGGCCTTGTCGACAGCGTGCAGCTCGGAGAGCCTGAAATGACTGCCAGCGCCCGGTGATCGGGTCGTGCGGGAGGTCCGGGATTATTTCAGGACGCCTAGGCTAGGCAGTTTGCAGGCACCCCCATGAGGGCTAAAAGCCAATCCCATGCAGGCGATCGATCTCGTCCGCCGACCACCCCAGAGGGTAGGCCCGCAGCTGTCCGTAATCATCATCGTCGTCGCCGAAATCCATCTTTCGGAAGTTCTCAAAAAGACCAAGGCAATAGTCAGTTCCGAAATTAATCGGGTCCTTCTGGGCAGCGGCGAAATAAATGGCTAGGTCGTCAGGTGCCTTGACCAACGGCCTTTTGAGCCATCTATCGGCGACTGAGGAGCTGAATTTGCCTCCAATTTTCATGTCCATGATTGCCTTGAGCTCCAAAGCCTCCAGCGAAGGTTCATCTATGCTTCGGTAGTGCGCATATCGTGTCAGGTACTTGATGCGCTCACGCTGGAAATTCCACTCGAACAGTTGCCGAACCCATTGCGCCGCAGACATCGTTCGGAGATTGTCCACGTCTTCCAGT